>CAIYCZ010000378.1 GCA_903924805.1 uncultured delta proteobacterium
GGTGTGATATCCCAGCACTTATAGCTGCCGTATTTTTCCAGAAACTGCTTTCTCACCAGCGTTTCAGACTCGCCATTTTTAATGCGGCGCTGGTATTCCATCTCCAGCAGTCCTTCAAACGACTCACCCAGGCGCTGCAGCACAATGGTATAATCCTTTGCCTGCGGAAATTTATTCAGATATGCTTGGAACAGTTTTATTGCCTCAGGGTAGGCCTTGTCGTCAAAAGCCTTTTGCCCCTCGATGAGATAGCGCTGCTCCTCTCCGGGTTTGCGTTCAGGCATTTCCGGGAGAAAGATACAGCCGTTAAGCAGTATGGTCAGTAAGCATAGCAGTAAACTCTTTTTCATAGCATCTCTATCGTGCCAGAGAAGAAAGAATTTTAATGGAGCGCATGAGCTCTTCAAACTGCTCCGGGTAGAGTGACTGGGGACCGTCAGAAAGCGCGTGTTTCGGGTCGTGATGGACTTCCACAATCAGCCCATGAGCGCCAACCGCAGCAGCCCCGCGGGACAGCGGGATAACCTGATCCCGCTTGCCGGCGGCATGACTGGGGTCAACGATGATAGGCAGGTGGCTCAGTATTTTTACTGCAGGGATCGCGCTCAAGTCCAGGGTGTTGCGCGAATGATCGGCAAAGGTTCTTACCCCGCGCTCGCACAGGATGATCTGGTGGTTTCCCTCTGCCATGATGTATTCTGCTGCCATGAGCAGCTCTTCGATGGTGGCAGACATGCCGCGCTTGAGCAGTATCGGCTTTGAGCTTTTGCCGGCGCGCTTAAGCAGGGAAAAATTCTGCATGTTGCGGGCACCGATTTGAATGACATCTGCCACCTTTTCAACAACGGCAAGCACATCATGGTCAATGGCTTCGGTGACAATCAGGAGACCGGTCTCTTTACGAACCTGATCCAGAATATCGAGCCCTTTATCTTCCAGCCCCTGAAAACTGTAGGGAGATGTTCGGGGTTTAAAGGCGCCGCCGCGAAAGAGCCGGGCCCCGGCCTTTTTTACCGCGCGGGCAATGGTCAGGCATTGCTCAAGGCTTTCCACTGCACAGGGGCCGGCAATAACGGTAAAATCGCTGCCGCCGATTGTTACATCACCTATCTGAATGACCGTATTCTCGGGCTTTACCTCGCGGCTCACCAGCTTATAGGGTTTGGAAACCGGTATGGCGTCCTTAACCCCGTCCAGGCCGAAAAAAAGCTCAGGGTCGAGCGGGCCGTCATTACCGATGATGCCGATTGCTATGCGCTCGCTCCCGGGTATTGCCACCGGGGTTAAACCGAGTTTTTTAATTTCTTCATTGATCCGGTCTATCTGTTCCGGGGTGGCATCCTTTTGCATTACTATGAGCACGACGTATCTCCTTGCGCTGGATATGATTACAAAGGTAGCACTTGAACTTTAACATGTTTCTTTAAAAAATAAAATTTTAATTAGAGCGGGCCAGGGTAATTACGCGAGCGGAACAGATACGCTCTGCGAGAGAGTTCTTGACACCCCGGGAATCTACGCTATAGTAACCTATTTATTAATAATTCCTTTAAATTCCAATATATTATTTGACTTTTTGCATCTATGAAGTTAAAACAATTCGATTATTCTTTGCCCCGCGAACTGATAGCCCAGGAGCCTTTAACAGAGCGTGATTCTTCACGCCTGATGGTTCTCAACAGCCGGGCAGAAACCATAGAGCATTGCCAATTTTATAACCTTCCCCAGTATCTGCGCTGTGGCGACCTTCTGGTGGCAAATGACACGCGGGTTATTCCTGCCCGGCTGTACGGGAAAAAGGAGTCCGGCGGCAGGGTTGAGCTTTTACTGCTGCGCTTCCTTGAAAATGGTGCTGAAGGTTCTCAAACATGGGAATGTCTCCTGAACAGCCGCAGAAAACCGCTTCCCCAGGCAAAACTCTTTTTCAGCCCTGACTTTCATGGAGAGGTTTTAGAGGCTGAAGGGGGCGGGAAGTGGAAAGTTCGCCTGCACTGCCAGGGCAGCTTTGAAGAATCCCTGACAGCGGCAGGCAAAACCCCGCTGCCACCCTATATAGAAAGGAATGAAGATTCTGCTGCGGAGCTCCTTGACCGGGAGCGGTATCAGACGGTATATGCAGCACAGCGTGGCGCTGTTGCTGCACCTACCGCGGGTCTTCATTTTACGCAAAAACTTTTAGGTGAAATCAGACGGGCCGGAGCTGATGTTGTGTTTATCACGCTCCATGTTGGCCTGGGGACGTTTCAGCCGGTCAGGGAGGAGCGCATTGAAGACCACCGGATGCACGAGGAATATTATTGCCTTTCACACAGCGCAGCAGAGCAGGTAAACCGGGCCCGTAGCGAAGGCAGAAGAATTATCTGTATCGGCACAACCGCAACCAGGACCCTGGAAACGCGGGCTGATGATAACGGTATGGTGCACCCAGGAGAGGGGTTTACGCAGCTCTATATTTATCCGGGCTACTCGTTTAAGGCAGTAGATGCGCTGATTACCAACTTTCATCTCCCGAAGTCAAGCCTCTTGCTTTTA
>CAIYCZ010000379.1 GCA_903924805.1 uncultured delta proteobacterium
AGTAGAAGAGAGAAGCGAAGGAGGAACAGACGAGCCCGCAATTAATAAAAAAGAATCAACACAGAGCACAAAAGAAATGCCAAGAAAAAAAGAACAAAGTGGGCTCTCTGGCGGTTCAATAATAGCTCCCATGCCAGGGAAAATAGTGTCCATTAAGTGTAGTAAGGGGCAAGCCGTAAAAAGAGGGGATGTTCTGCTTATATTGGAAGCGATGAAAATGGAGCAGGAAATAAAAGCAAAAACAGATGGCACTGTTTTAGAAATTAAAGTATCCGTAGGAATGACAGTACAAAAAGAGGACATTTTAATAACGATAGGTTAAGGGTGAACTGCATGAGTGTCTGGGATGCTTTTAAGTTTGCATTTAATATTTATATGCTGACAACAGGAATAACCATGCTGGTCTGGCTTATGATAGTAATAATAAGTAAATTTACAAAACAAGAATAAGAGGAAAAGATGGGAAATTTTATTGATTACTTTCCGGGCTTACTGTCATTTTCACAAATGCCGCTGGAAATGAGCATAGCGCGTATTTTCTTAATTCTGTTGGGCTTTTTAATACTTTATCTGGGATATAAAGATGTTTTAGAACCACTCATCATGATACCCATGGGTGTGGGAATTTGTCTGGTCAATGCGGGAATTTTTATGATGCCGGATCCAACAACAAACACAGCAAAGTTAGGAACCATGTTTCTCGATTCCATGGTTACAACCCCGGAGCAACACATAAACGCTTTGCAGGTCTATTTTCTCCAGCCTATTTATGCGTTAACGTTTTCTAATGGTTTAATCGCCTGTATGGTGTTTCTCGGCATTGGTGCAATAACCGAACTAGACTTTTTTATAGGAAATCCAAAATTAAGTTTAATGCTTGCCATCCCCGCAGAACTGGGAACGTTTTTAACCTTCCCGGTAGCTATTTATATGGGTTTTAATCCAAAAGAAGCAGCAGCCATAGCCACCATTGGTGGGGCTGATGGACCCATGGTATTATTTGCATCTCTTCAGCTTGCAAGAAATCTTTTCGTGCCCATTTCTATTATTTCTTATATTTATCTCAGCATAGTATATTCCGGTTATCCCTATCTTATTAAAGCACTGGTTCCAAAAAAAATTCGTGGCATACCAATGAAAGAGATGAAGATAAAAAAAGTATCCTCCGGAGAAAAGATATCATTTAGTATTATCACCGGCACAGTTCTTAGTCTGCTTTTTCCTATTGCTGCCCCGCTGTTTGTAAGCTTTTTTCTGGGTGTGGTTATTAGAGAAACAAAAGTAAACAGGTATATTCACCTGGCGGATGATGTTATTTTAACAAGCTCCACATTTTTTCTGGGTTTTTTGCTTGGCTGTTTATTGAGTGCTGATGTGGTGGTCAATCCAAAAATGTTTAAACTTATCGTTCTTGGTTTTGTTGCCCTTTTTCTTTCCGGCGTGGGCGGCTTGTTGGGTGGCTATGCTGTCTGGTGGTTAAGCAAGGGAAAAATAAACCCCCTGATCGGCATTGCCGGCGTCTCCTGTGTTCCATCAACGGCAAAGGTTGCCCACAAGTGTGCCAACGAAGTAAACGAAGAAGCATTTATTCTCCCCTTTGCAATGGGGCCAAACATTGCCGGCGTTATAACCACCGCAGTAATAACCGCATGTTATGTTACTCAAGTACAGATGCTTTAATAAAAAAACATGGGGAATAGTTCTCTGCTCTGTTGGTGTTTTGTTGACAAAGCTTAACTGTTTTTATTATCCCAAAGGCTTTTTTGCAGACACCTGTTATTTTTTGGGGGTTTTTGTTGCAATAGTGGGGATTGCAACGTTCACTTCGGGGATAAGCGCTACGGTAACCGAGAAAGTATCCGTATGTCCGTCTTGTTTTAGTATGAACAATCCTTTAGACCGAGCGTGCAAAAAATGCCATCTCCCCCTGTAGAATTCACGCCGCAGCTTTCCATTAAAGAGACTCCGTTCAGTACCCGATCATCCAACCTTTTTATTTTAAACGAGGGACAACAACCATGGGTATAGCGGGATATACAGGAATTTTAATAATGGTAGCCGTAGCAGCAGCCTTCGGTGGGGTTGTCGTATTATTGTCAAGGCTCATCGGAAAACGGCAAGAGAGCCGGGAAAAGCTCATGCCCTATGAATGCGGCATTGATCCCACGGGCAACGCGCGGAGACGTTTTTCTATAAAATTCTATATAACAGCAATGCTGTTCATAATCTTTGATATAGAGGCAGTGTTTTTATATCCATGGGCGGTGGTTTACCGAAGCCTTAAAATCTTTGGATTTATAGAGATGGTGGTATTTGTGGGGATTCTGTTAATAGGGTTTTTATATGTCTGGAAGAAAGGGGCCCTGGAATGGGGATCGAAGAGTATTTAGGAGAGAATATCCTGACCGCCAGTTTAGACAAGGTGGTAAACTGGGCGAGAAAGAGCAGCCTCTGGCCGGCCACCTTCGGTCTTGCCTGCTGTGCCATAGAGATGATGGCAACGGCTGCGTCCCGTTACGATATCGCCAGGTTCGGCGCAGAGGTCTTCAGGGCCTCCCCGCGACAGGCAGATTTGATGATCGTTGCCGGAACCGTTACTAAAAAAATGGCACCGGTGGTAAAAAGAATATATGACCAGATGCCCAACCCCAAGTGGGTCATAGCAATGGGGGCCTGTGCTGCAAGCGGGGGGATGTTTAAAAGCTATGCTGTTGTTCAGGGAGTAGACGAGATCATACCGGTTGATGTTTATATCCCCGGCTGTCCTCCCCGGCCGGAATCGCTTCTGTGGGGAATAATGAAGCTGCAGGAAAAAATAGAGAAAGAAAGTCTTCGGGGGTAGCTGTTATGAAAGACGATCTGGCGCAATTCTTTGCGGATAAAACAACAGAGATAAAAGAGGCGTTCGGCGAATTAACCGTAGCAGTAACACCGGCACATCTTTTAGGGGTTGCACGGGCACTGAAAGAGGAAGCGGGGTTTAAGTTTGAATTTTTATCCGACCTCACCGGCATTGACTGCGGCAGCGGCCGCTTTGAGGTCGTCTATCATCTTTTGAGCCTGCTTCACAAACAACGACTGCGCCTGAAAGTAAAAACAGACGAAGGACCCAAGCTGCCCTCTGTTGTCAGTATCTGGCCAACCGCCAACTGGCACGAACGGGAAAGTTATGACCTGCTGGGGATAGTATTTGAAGGGCACCCCGATTTAAAACGAATCATTACTCCGGATGGATTTACCGGTCATCCATTAAGAAAAGACTACCCGCTTAAAGGGGAGAACTGAGCAATGCCTGAAAACATAACAGCAGAACAGGATCAGGGCGAACGGCTCATATTAAACATGGGGCCGCAGCACCCATCCACCCACGGTGTGTTGCGGGTAATTCTTGAGCTTGATGGCGAAGTGGTTGTAAAAGCTACTCCCGTCATTGGCCATTTGCACCGGGGGATCGAGAAACTTGCTGAAAACATGACGTATAATCAGGTAATACCCCTGATGGACCGCCTGGACTACTGCTCGCCGCTGATAAACAACCTTGGCTATGTGCTTGCGGTGGAAAAGCTGTTAGGGCTGGAGGTTCCTGCGCGGGCGAAGGCGCTCCGGGTGCTTTTATGTGAGCTGACAAGAATTCAGAGTCATTTAATCTGGCTTGGTACCCATGCGCTTGATCTGGGCGCCATGAGCCCCCTGCTCTACATGTTTCGCGAGCGCGAAGAAATTCTTGACATGTATGAAGAGGTCTGGGGTGCACGCATGCACATGGCCTATTTTCGCGTGGGCGGTGTGGCAGCAGAGGTTCCGGCCAGTTTTTTTGTCCGGGCAAAAAAGTTTTTAGCCGGGTTCCCGGAAAAGGTTGACATCTACGAAACACTCCTGACCGACAACCCGATCTGGCGGAAGCGCACCCAGGGCGTCGGGATCATCAGCAGTCAGGATGCGATTGCACTGGGCCTGAGCGGTCCAGGCCTGCGGGCAAGCGGTGTCCCGTGGGATTTGCGAAAGGCGCTTCCCTACAGCGGCTATGATACATATGAATTCACGGTTCCCGTTGGTAAAGGTGGAGACGTGTATGATCGATATCTGGTTCGGATTGAAGAGATGCGCCAGTCAGCCCGAATCTGTGAGCAGGCACTTAAGACCATGCCAGCAGGAGCTGTTTTGGCGCGCGAGCCGAAAGTGGTGCCGCCCGAGAAGGAACGGGTAATGACCACCATTGAAGGATTGATCCATCATTTTAAAATCATGGTTGAAGGATACAACGTTCCCGAAGGGGAGATATATGCGGCGGTGGAATCGCCGCGCGGGGAACTCGGCTTTTATATCAGAAGTGACGGGGGCCCACGACCGTATCGGTTGAAAGTCAGAACCCCCAGTTTTGTTAATCTTGAGTCCCTGTGTAAGATGGCAGAGGGCCAGATGATTGCCGATATGGTGGCAATCATCGGCAGCATTGATATTGTGCTGGGAGAAGTTGACCGGTAAAGGAAAAACAGGTTATGGCTGAAGCACGCACGATAGAACAGGCAGTTGAATTTATCACCACGGAGATGCTTGATGAACTGGATAGCGTTATCGTGGATTACAGGGGAACTCCGGGTTCACTTATCCCCCTGTTGCAGCGAGCCCAGGAGATCTGCGGATACCTTCCTGCAGAGATTCAGCGGCGTGTTGCCGATGGGCTCGAGATTTCCCCCAGCATGGTGTATGGCGTGGTTTCGTTTTATTCCTTCTTTACCATGAAGCCGCGGGGAAAACATGTGGTCCGGGTATGCCTGGGAACAGCCTGTTATGTAAAGCGGTCTGATGAGATAATGCAAAATTTAAGCAAAGAGCTCAAGATAGCTGTGGGAGAGGTTACCGGGGACAAAAAGTTTTCGCTTGAAGGTGTTCGCTGCTTAGGTGCGTGCGGACTGGCACCGGTTGCGGTTGTGGGGGAGGACACCTATGGCCTGTTGGACCCGGTGACGGCAACAGACATATTAAAAAACTATTAAAAAATACGGTAATGTTGCATGGCAAAAATCACCTTCGAGGACTTAAAAAAAATTAAAGAGCAGTACCGGGCAAGCACCACACTGAGAGAAGGCGGTGCCCGGGCAAAAGTATCCGTGCACATGGGAACCTGCGGCATTGCTTCTGGTGCACGACCCGTGCTGAAGGCGCTGGTCAGGGAAGTTGAAGACCGGGACATAAAAGATGTTATTGTAACCATTGCCGGGTGTGCCGGCCAGTGCACACAGGAGCCCATGGCTACCGTGGAGATCAAGGGAGAGCCGCCGGTTGTCTATGGCAAATTAAATGAGGCAAAAGCAAAAGAGATTTTTGCTCAGCATATAGTGGGGGGTACGGTACTGGAACAGTATACCGTTGAGGAAAGGGCGTGATGGTGAAATTTTTCAGAACCCATGTGCTGGTGTGTGCCGGAACCGGCTGTGTTGCAAGCAAATCTATTGCCGTAAAAAAAGCACTGGAAGTTGAACTCGCCAAACATCACCTGGAAGATGAAGTGCAGATTGTGGCAACCGGCTGCAATGGTTTCTGTGCGGCGGGACCGGTTATGGTGGTGTATCCGGAAGGCATTTTTTATCAGAAGCTCAAACCAGAAGACATGCCGCTTCTGGTTGAAGAACACCTGCTCAACGGGCGACCCGTTGAAACCTTCATGTACAAAGATCCCCTCAAGAAACAGATCGTGCCGAAAATGCACGACATAGCATTTTTCGGCCTCCAGGAGCTCCGCGCACTGAGGAACAAGGGTATAATTGATGCAGAAAAGATAGAGGACTATATTGCCCGTGACGGTTATTTTGCCCTTGCCAAGGCCCTTAATGAAATGACCCCCGAACAGATTACCGGCGAAATAAAAGAGTCCGGACTCAGAGGCAGGGGCGGAGCCGGTTTTTCCACCGGGCTCAAGTGGGAGTTTGCCGCTCAGGCCAACAGCACGATAAAATATGTGCTCTGCAATGGAGACGAGGGAGATCCGGGCGCCTTTATGGACCGCAGCATCCTGGAGGCTGACCCGCATGTGGTGCTCGAGGGGATGATCATTGCCGCAAAAGCCATTGCTGCGCATCAGGGATACATTTATGTGCGGGCGGAATATCCCCTTGCGGTCAATCGCTTAAAGATAGCCATCGCCAAGGCACGAGACTTCGGCCTGCTGGGCAAAAACATCCTGGATTCAGGCTTTGAT
The DNA here is from genome assembly GCA_903924805.1 of uncultured delta proteobacterium. Lineage (GTDB taxonomy): Bacteria > Desulfobacterota > WTBG01 > CAIYCZ01 > CAIYCZ01 > CAIYCZ01. The sequence continues at coordinate 6,200 of CAIYCZ010000379.1, forward strand.
TTTGATGTTGAAATTTATCAGGGTGCCGGAGCGTTTGTGTGCGGCGAGGAAACAGCGCTTATGACCTCTCTTGAAGGAAAACGTGGCATGCCGCGCCCGCGCCCGCCTTTTCCTGCCCATAAAGGGCTGTGGAAGAAGCCGACCATTCTCAACAATGTTGAAACCTATGCCAATGTCCCCCCCATAATCTTAAACGGTGCACGGTGGTTTAACAGCCTGGGCACCGAGGGAAGCAAGGGGACAAAGGTCTTTGCACTGACCGGAGCGGTAAATAATATCGGACTGGTAGAAGTTCCCATGGGGACAACCCTTAAGACCATCATTTGTGACATCGGCGGCGGCATACCCAACAGAAGAAAGTTGAAGGCAGTCCAGATGGGCGGACCATCCGGGGGGTGCATCCCGGAAAGTCTCATTGACACGCCGGTAGACTATGAGTCCATAACAAAGACCGGGGCCATTATGGGGTCCGGTGGCATGGTGGTTATTGACGAGACTACCTGTATGGTAAACATCGCAAAATTTTTTCTGGAATTTACCCAGGACGAATCCTGCGGCAAGTGCGCCCCGTGCAGAATTGGCACCAAAGTGATGCTGGATATCCTCAAGGACATTTGTGAGGGAAAAGGAAAAGAGGGGGACGTGGAAACGCTGGAAGATTTGTCGGTAACGATTAAAAGTGCTTCACTGTGCGGGCTGGGGCAGACAGCCCCCAATCCGGTTTTAACCACGATTCGCTATTTCCGGGATGAATACGATGCGCACATTAAGGAAAAGATATGCCCCGCCCACTCATGCGTGGAGCTGATAAAATTTGTGGTAAATGGGGAGGTCTGTAAAAAATGCGGGAAATGCGTAAAAGCATGTCCGGCTTCTGCGATTGCCTGGGAAAAAGGACAGACCGCCTGCATTGACCGAGATACGTGCGTAAAATGCAAGTCGTGTATCACGACCTGCCCGTTCAGGGCGATTGAATAAACAGGTGATTCTCTATGATTCGATTGACCGTTGACGATAGAGAGGTTCTGGTTGAGGCGGGAACAACAATATTAGAAGCAGCTGCCACGTCAGGGATACGCATTCCCACCCTGTGCTACCATGAAAAATTACAGCCGTTTGGCGCGTGCCGCATCTGCGTGGTTGAGGTGGAGCAGATGAAGGGACGGCTCATCCCTTCGTGCTCAACGCCGGTAACCGAAGGCATGGTGGTCCGCACCAGAACCGAGCAGATTCTGAAGGCACGCAGGACCGTGCTTGAGTTGCTTCTCATCCACCACCCGCTTGACTGCCCGATTTGCGACAAGGGCGGTGAATGCCAGCTGCAGGACCTGGTATATGAGTTCGGCATTACCCAGAACCGGTTTAAAGACCAAAAAAGCAATCACCCCATTGATTACGTGTCTCCCCTGGTGGAGAGAAACACCAACCGGTGTGTGCTGTGCGGCATGTGCGTGCGGGTCTGCGACGAGGTGGTCGGCGCAAGCGAGCTGAGCATGGTAAACCGGGGCATCAGGACCAAGATTACAACAGATTTTGACCGGCCGCTGGACTGCGAATTCTGCGGGGAGTGTGAAAATATCTGCCCGGTCGGCGCACTTACCAATCGCCAGTTTAAATTTAAAGCGCGTGCCTGGGAGATGCAAACCATTTCTACCGTATGCTCGTTCTGCAGCACGGGGTGTGCAATCAAACTGTGTGTAAAAAATGGGCAGATCGCACGGGCAGTAGGGGAGCCCGAGGGAGGAGCCAACCGGGGCAGCCTGTGCATAAAGGGGCGGTTTGGCTATGAGTATGTGATGAGCCCGGAACGGATTAAACGGCCGCTGGTTCGCAGAAACGGCAAACTTGAAGAAGCCACCTGGGAGGAAGCGCTGCAGACAGCAGCCCGCGGGTTTAAGGCGATTAAAGAAAAGGACGGCCCTGAAGCCATAGCCGGCTTCTGTTCGGCCCGGCTTACCAATGAAGAGGCATACCTCTTTCAGAAGCTGCTGCGCACGGCCATGGGAACTAATAATGTAGACAACTCCGGTGGATATGCGCACCGGGGCTATTCCCCGGGGCTGAGAGAATCTCTGGGGGTCAGTCCGGCAGTGCCGTCTGTCGAAGACCTGCGCAGCAGCGATGCATTTCTGGTTATCAGAAGCAATGTTTCTGAAACCCACCCGGTCGTGGGGTATCAGGTCACGGCTGCGGTGAAACAGAACGATGCGCGGTTGATAGTGGCTGACCCGAGGCGGGTTAAACTGAGCCGACTGGCAAGCGTGCACCTTTCCCACCGGCCAGGAACAGAAATAGCCATTTTAAATGGGCTTGCCCGGGTTATTTTAGATGAGGGACTGGAAGACAGGGAATTTTTAGCAGGAAGCACGGAAGGCCTTCAGGGGTTAAAAAAGTCCCTGGAGAAATATACCCCAGCGTTTGTGGAGCAGGCCACGGGCATAGCAGGAGCGGATTTAAAGCAGGCAGCCCGCCTGTTTGCGTCGGGGGAAAAGGGCGTGATTATCATCTCTGCAGGAATGGGCTTTGGGGGGGATGATGCGGCGCTTGCCCGCTGTGCTGCAAACCTTGCGCAGATTACCGGGAATGCGGGGAAACCGGGCGCAGGCGTTCTGTTCCTGGGAGAGAAGAACAACTCCCACGGAGTTGTGGATATGGGTGCCGAGCCGGACCGTCTGCCGGGCGGGCAAAGGATTGCGGATGATGCAGTGCGGCAGCGGTTTGAAAAGGCCTGGGGAGCTGCGCTGTCATCCAAACCAGGGCGTGCGGCAGAAGAGATACTGAGCGGTGCAGAACAGGGGAGCATTAAGGCACTCTACTGTGTCGGAGAAAACCCTCTGCAGACCTATCCCGATTCCCGGCGCACCAAAAAAGCCTTGGGTAACATAGCCTTTCTGGTGGTCCAGGATCTTTTCCTAACCCCTACCGCGCAGATGGCACAGGTGGTTTTCCCCGTGACCAGCTTTGCCGAGAAAGAGGGCACCTATACCAACTGTGAACACCGCATTCAGCGGCTGAGAAAAGCACTCCCCCCCTACGGCGAGACAAAATCAGACGGAGAAATAATCTGCGCTGTTGCAAAAGCACTGGGCACAGACATTGGTCCTCCTGCCCCTGAAAAAGTAATGGCAGAGATTGCAGGGCTTGTTCCGCGGTACCGTGAAGTCACCTATGATAAGATTCCCGTGAAAGGCATTATGCTGGATGGTGCTGGTAAAAACGGTAATGAACAGGGAAAGTCTGAAGCGCTACCACCCCGGGCACAGCTCATACCGGTGGACTTTGTTGCTCCACCGGCACCGACCGCCGAATATCCGTACGTTCTTTTAACCGGCCCACTTCTTTTCCATTCGGGCTCCTTGAGCCCTCGGTCAAAAGGCATTTGTGTGGTGTGTCCAGAGGCTTTCGTAGAGATAGGCCACAAGGATGCCAGGGCGCTGGATATTAAAAATGGCGATACGGTAGCCGTCACATCGGCAAAAGGATCCATAACCATCGGTGTGCGGGTGACCGCAAAACAGAATCCCGGAAGTGTTTTTATTCCCTATCACTTTGCACAACCGCCGGTGCATGAATTGACCGATGGATCACAACCGCAGGTCGTTGTGAAAATAGAAAAGAGAACACCGTAACCAAAGCACGAGGACAGCGATGGGTTTAGTGGAAATAGGGATCGTACTCATAAAGGCGGTAGTGGTGTTTGCCTGCATGCTGCTGTGTGTTGCGTATTTGACGTGGCTTGAGCGAAAGGTGTTGGGCCACATGCAGGTGCGCTGCGGGCCCCTGCGCGTCGGATGGCATGGCCTGTTACAGCCCATAGCAGACGGAATAAAGCTCCTGTTCAAGGAGGACATTGTGGTGAGCAGTGCAAATACGTTCATATATATCCTGTCTCCCATGATTGTCACCGGTGCAGCATTTGCCGCCATTGCCGTGGTCCCGTTTGGAGATCAGATAGAGATCCTGGGAAAAAAGATCGCGCTGAATATCGCGGATGTGGACATCGGCGTATTATACATCTTTGCCTTAAGCTCGCTCAGCGTATACGGGATAACCCTTGCCGGGTGGTCGTCAAACAGCAAATATGCGCTTCTGGGCGGGCTGCGGTCCGCTGCGCAGATGATAAGCTACGAGCTCCCCATGGGGTTATCAATTATCGGGGTGTTGATGCTGTCGGGGAGTTTGCGGCCGGTTGATATTGTAGAAAGCCAGGACGTATGGTACATCGTAAAACAGCCGATCGGCTTTCTCATCTTTTTGATATGCGGGTTTGCAGAATGTAACCGGAACCCGTTTGATCTGCCGGAGGCAGAAAATGAGCTGGTAGCAGGATTTCATGTTGAATATTCGAGTATGAAGTTTGCCCTGTTCTTCATGGCCGAATATGCCCACATGATTGTGCTGAGCGCCCTTGTCGCAACGCTTTTTCTGGGCGGATGGAGAGGCCCGGTGCTGCCCGGGGTGGTGTGGTTTATGCTGAAGGTTTTTGCGCTGCTGTTTTTCTTCGTCTGGGTCAGAGCAACCTACCCCCGGTTTCGCTATGATCAGCTTATGAAGTTTGGCTGGAAGGTATTGTTTCCCGTCTCGTTACTGAATATACTGGTAACGGGGCTGGGCATGGTGCTGTGGGGTTAACGGAAAGGGAGGCAGAAAGTGATCTGGCCACTTATAAAGGGATTGTCGGTTACGTTTAAATACTTTTTCACCCGGCCCGTAACCATGAAGTACCCCGAGGAGCGGTGGGAGCCGGGGCCACGCTGGCGCGGACGCCAGCAGTTGCTGTGGGATGAGGAGAAGGGAAGAGAAAAGTGTGTTGCCTGCTGCCTGTGTGCAACCGTATGTCCTGCCCAGTGTATTCGGGTGGAGGGTGCAGAGAACGAAAACCACGAGAAATATCCAAAGGTCTATGAGATAGATTTAAACCGGTGCATATTTTGTGGATTCTGTGTTGAGGCCTGTCCGGTGTCGGCAATTATTATGACCGGTGCCTATGAACTGGCTGAGTACGAACGGAAAGACAACATCTATTCCAAAGAGGATCTGTTAAAAGAACCGCAGCTCCCCGGCGGCGCCGAGAAAGCACAGACGTTTAACCTGGAAACACGGCTCATCAGTAAATAAGAAACAAAAAGGAGAGTACAGGATGGAGCAGGTGCTGTTTTGGATATGTGGGGTGGTTTCCATTGTGTTTGCGGTGATGATGATACTCAAGCGTAACCCGGTACACAGTGCGCTCTGTTTAATCGTGGTCTTTTTATGTCTGGCTGTATCATATCTGCTCCTGGGCGCTGAATTTCTGGCAGCGGTCCAGGTGATTGTATATGCCGGGGCAATCATGGTGCTGTTTTTATTTGTGATAATGCTCCTCAACCTTGATGACGAGGTGCACAGCCCGGGCAAACCGCGGATGGCACTCATAGCCGGCAGCAGCATAGGTTCCGGACTAATCCTGTTGTTTTTGCTCACCGGCGGGGTGTTCAAGGCGCTCAGCGGCACGAGGGGCGCTGAAAAAGTCGTAGCAGGTAACACCCAGGCAGTTGCAGAACTGCTGTTTACCAAGTACCTGCTTCCCTTTGAAGTGACATCGATACTGCTGCTGGCCGCCATCATCGGAGCTATTGTATTGGCAGGTAAGAAAGGTTAAAAGGGGAGAACATCATGGTTGACACAACCCAGTATCTGGTCCTTGGCGCGATACTTTTCTGCCTGGGGGTGGCGGGAGTCTTTATCAGACGCAATGCCATTGTCATTTTTATGTGTATTGAGCTCATGCTCAATGCGGTCAATTTAACGTTTATAGCCATCAGCCGGAGCCTGGGTAGCATAGACGGACAGGTATTTGTATTTTTTATAATGACGGTAGCCGCGGCAGAAGCAGCTGTGGGGCTTGCCATTATACTGAGTCTGTATCGCAGACGACAGACCATTAATGTGGACGAAGTGAATCTGCTGAAATGGTAAGAAACCTGAAGAGAAAAACCCGGTCAGCTTTTCATACATAATATTTATGTAAGGCCAGGAGACGAGATGATAAACTACATCTGGATGGTTACCCTGTTTCCCCTGATTGGCGTCGTGCTAAACGGGTTAGCCGGAGTAAAGTTTCCACGCAAGGTTACCGGAGCAATCGGCAGCCTTGCCATTTTGGGATCATTTCTTACCGCCTGTCTCATCTTTGCGGAAGTGCTCCGCCTTCCTGCTGCCCAGCGGACCAGCGAGGTGGTGCTGTTCACCTGGATAGCCTGCGGCAGCCTGCTGGTAAACATTGGATTTCTGGTGGACCCGCTGTCACTGGTAATGCTGCTTACCGTATCAGGGGTGTCGTTTATCATCCACATATATTCTATGGGATACATGGCAGAAGATGAAGGGTTCAGAAGATACTTCACCTATCTGAACCTGTTTGTGTTTTTCATGCTGATACTGGTATCAGCCAACAGTTTTCTGCTTATGTTTGTGGGATGGGAAGGGGTAGGGCTGTGCTCATATCTGCTCATCGGCTTCTGGTATCAGCGAAGAGCCCCTGCCGATGCCGGAAAAAAGGCATTTGTCGTGAACCGGATCGGAGACTATGGGTTTTTGCTGGCAATGATGCTCATCTTTGTAACGTTTAAAACCCTTGATTTCAGCACGGTGTTTGCTGCCGCACCGCACACACTGGAAAGCGGGGGGCTTGCGGTAACACTTATAACCCTGCTTCTGTTTTTGGGAGCCTGCGGTAAATCTGCACAGATTCCGCTGTATGTCTGGCTTCCTGATGCCATGGAAGGCCCCACGCCGGTATCGGCCCTCATCCATGCAGCCACCATGGTCACGGCAGGGGTTTATATGGTGGTACGCTGCAGCGTTCTGTACAGCCTGGCTCCCCTCAGCATGGACGTGGTTGCGATCATCGGGTGTCTGACGGCCATATATGCTGCAAGCATAGGGCTCATGCAGAATGATATCAAGCGCGTGCTTGCTTATTCGACGATAAGCCAGCTCGGATACATGTTTCTGGCCTGCGGGGTTGGCGCATTTAGCGCGGGGATTTTTCATCTGGTAACCCACGCCTTTTTTAAGGCCTTGCTATTTCTGGGCGCAGGAAGTGTCATGCACGGCATGGCGGGAGAGCTTGACATGAGAAAGATGGGCGCGCTGAAAAGCAAGATGCCCTGGACCTATTGGACGTTTCTTATCGGCACCCTTGCTCTGGCAGGAATTTTCCCATTCGCCGGATTTTTCAGCAAGGATGAGATCCTGTGGGATGTTCTGCAGAAGAGCACCGTGCTGTGGGCAGGCGGTGCCATTGGCGCATTTATGACCGCCTTTTATATGTTCCGCGCGGTATTCATGACTTTTCACGGCGAGAGCCGCGTAGACGAGCAGGTGCATGTGCACGAAAGCCCGCGGGTTATGCTAATCCCGCTTGGTGTGCTGGCACTGCTGTCTGTAGCGGGGGGCTTTATCGGGCTTCCCCTCATTGAAGGGGGAAACCGGCTGAAGGAATTTCTGGTGCCGGTTATTGCCCTGGCAGGTCACGGGGCCGCCGCACAACACGGTGCCCACGAAGCTGGATTTGAGGCAGTGATGATGGTGGTATCCCTGGGCGTGGCGCTGGCAGGAATCGCGCTTGCCTGGCTTATGTATATAAAGAATCCGGCAGTGCCGGAAAAACTGTCCGAGCGCTTGAGCGGGCTATACCGGCTCATTTATAATAAATACTTTGTTGATGAGGCCTGCGCTGCCGTTATCGTAGAACCGGTTAAGAACGGCTCCCTGTTTCTGTGGCGCGCATGTGATAACAAGGTTATCGATGGGGCGGTGAACGGTTCAGGAGCGGTCATGCTGCGGGCAAGCAGGATTCTGCAACGGGTACAGACCGGGATGGTTCAGGGATATGCCCTGGGGTTTGTGGGCGGAGTGATAGCAGTGCTCTATATTGTTTTTGCCATGTAACCGTGCCGTGGGAGCGTTTGCGAGGAAAGGCTGGACGCTATGGGATTGATTAGTACGATAACATTTTTACCACTGATCGGCGCAGCACTTGTTGCCATAGGGCCGCGGGAGAAGTCCACCACACTGAAGGCAATAGCCCTGGCAGTAACCCTCCTGACGTTTTTCATATCAATCGGGCTGTTTACCGGGTTCGCGGTGGGAGACGGGGATTTCCAGTTTGTGGAAGAGCGTCCGTGGGTCGAGGGACTTGGTATAAAATACAAGGTGGGTATAGACGGCATCAGCCTGTTCCTGGTGCTGTTGAGCACGCTCTTATCTGTGGTTGCGGTGGCGGCAAGCTGGGCCGACATACAGAAGCGGGTGAAGGAGTTTCTGATATGCCTGCTGCTTCTTGAAACCGGGATGATCGGCGTATTTGTTTCTCTGGATTTATTTCTTTTTTACGTATTCTGGGAGGTAATGCTCATCCCCATGTATCTGCTCATCGGGGTATGGGGAAATCCTGCCCGGCGGGTATATGCGGCGGTAAAGTTTTTCATCTACACCATGTTTGGCAGCCTGCTGATGCTGGTGGCAATACTGGTGCTCTATTTTTATCACGGAAGCAGCACCGGCACCTACAGCTTTGACCTTATTTCCTGCTATGCGCTGAAAATCCCGCTGTCCATGCAGATATGGCTGTTTCTGGCTTTCGGACTGGCGTTTGCCATCAAGGTGCCGATGTTTCCGTTTCACACCTGGCTTCCTGATGCACACACCGAAGCGCCCACGGTAGGGAGCGTGCTGCTTGCAGCAGTGCTTCTGAAGATGGGCACTTACGGGTTTTTACGGTTCAATCTGCCCCTGTTCCCCGAGGCTTCGGTTATGTTTGTGCCGCTGCTGGCAGGGCTGGCGCTGGTGGGAATTATCTATGGAGCACTGGTAGCCATGGTGCAGGCAGACGTGAAGAGGCTTGTGGCATTCAGCTCGGTGAGCCATCTGGGGTTTGTGGTGCTCGGTATTTTTGCCCTGAACGTTGAGGGTATGACCGGCGCGATGCTGCAGATGCTCAACCACGGATTCTCAACCGGCGCACTGTTTTTAATTGTGGGGATGCTTTATGAGCGGCGTCACACGCGATTGATTGCGGACTTCGGAGGCCTCAGCAAGGTGATGCCGGTTTTTGCAACTTTTTTCATGATCGTCACGCTCAGCTCCATCGGACTTCCCGGATTGAACGGGTTTGTGGGAGAGTTTCTTATTCTGTTAGGCGCGTTTCGCACGGAGCCGCTGTGGGCGGTATTCGCGGCGCTGGGGGTCATTTTGGCAGCAGTGTATATGCTGTGGATGTTCCAGCGGGTGATGTTTGGCGAGGTTGATAAAGAAGAAAACAGGACATTGAAAGATCTGAGCCTGAGAGAGGTTGCCATCCTGCTGGTTATGGCATTTTTTATCGTCCAGTTTGGGGTGTACCCGAAACCCTATATTGACCGTATTGAGCCATCGGTCAAGGTTGTGCTCAAGCGGGTTGAAGAGCGTACAGCGCTTAAGGATGCAGGCAGGGGAGAACCTATCAAGCGCGTGATTTTTACACAACACGAAAAGAAACAAGCGGTACAGGAATAAGGTGGTTGAGAAGCGCCCGCGGAAGCGGGACAGACACCTCTGCAGCCACCCGGTACATAGGCAAACGCGGTAATTATAAAAAGCAGGGAGAAAGAGCAGATGGGAATCGAAGCTGGTACCGTTATGTTGGGCATCATAGGTCCCGAGGTGGTGCTGGTGGTTGCAGCACTCGGCTTAATGGTAGCAGATATAATTATAAAAGACGAACGGGAGCGGCAGTTTCTGGTATGGATAGGCGTTGCCGGCATACTCGGTTCGCTTGCAGTGAGTGCTTCGCTGTGGGGAAGGGAGGTTGCTTATGGTTTTTATGGAATGGTGGTGGTTGATAACTTTTCAACCTTTTTTACGCTGCTGTTTTTAGTCGCCGGCGGACTTACCCTGTTAATGAGCCACCGGTATGTGCAGGAGCGAAAACTATCTCCCGGAGAATATTATACGCTGACACTGTTTGCCACCTGTGGAATGGTGCTTATGGGCAAGAGCACGGATTTAATCATGATATTTTTAGGCCTTGAGGTTTTAAGCGTATCCCTGTATGTGCTTGTCGGATATGTGCGGGGAAGCGACAAGGGCGTCGAGGCGTCGCTAAAATATTTTTTACTGGGAGCTTTTTCCAGCGGATTTTTACTGTACGGGATAGCTCTCCTGTACGGGGCAACCGGCAGCACGCGGCTTGCCGAGATTGGAGCCGCGATAGCCCAAAAGGGGCTGCTGGGGGAGCCGATGCTTCTGGCAGGCATGGGGCTTTTGCTTACCGGGTTCGGATTCAAGATAGCGATGGTGCCGTTTCATATGTGGGCACCGGATGTCTATGAGGGAGCACCCTCTCCGATTACCGGCTTTATGTCGGTTGGCGTGAAAGCAGCAGCATTTGCAGCGCTGTTGCGGGTGTTTGCCGGAAGCCTCCCGGGGCTGGGGATACAGTGGAAAGAGGTGCTCTGGCTTGGCAGTATTTTAACCATGACCCTGGGTAATGTGACGGCACTTATGCAAACCAATATCAAGAGGATGCTTGCCTATTCATCAATTGCCCATGCAGGCTACATTCTTATCGGGGTAGTCGCCGGCGGAGAGACGGGAACAACAGCGGTACTCTACTATCTGCTGGTTTATACGCTTATGAATCTTGGCGCATTTGCCGTGGTGGTTGCCATTGAGCAGAAAGATGAAAAGAGGCTCGAGTTGCTTGATTATGCAGGGATGGGAACCAGACACCCGGCATTAGGGGCGGCAATGGCTGTCTTCATGTTTTCTCTGGCGGGAATTCCCCCCTTAAGCGGATTTATGGGCAAGTTTTATATTTTTAGTGCAGCGGTGAAAGAGGGGTACCTGGGTTTAACGATAATCGGCGTGCTCAACAGCCTGGTAAGCGTCTATTACTATTTGCGGGTAACGGTGATGATGTTTATGAAAGAGCCGGAAGCAGAGATAACCCCGGTACTTTTTCATCCCTCCCTGGTTGTTGTGCTGATAATAGCTCTTTTTTTCACCCTGCAGATGGGCCTGTTCCCCTCAACATACCTTCATATTGCAAGAGAATCCATAAAGATTTTTCTCTAATACCCCCCCGGAAGAATAGCGCATCTTTCCCTCATAGAAACCTGTTGTGTTTTTTCTCACACTTTGGTATAGTGGTATACTGACAACACAATAGGAAAACCTTCCACCAATATGAGTAAATACGGGTTATACTGATTATTCTTTATGTAGGGTTTGGCTGAGTACCATATCGGTAGTTCAAGCCGAGCCTTTTTGTTTTACGTTTTCAGATGTAAAACCCAAACTCAGCAGCAGCTCAATGCCCCGGAGAAAGACAGATGTTATTAATGAAGGGAAGATCTAAAAGCTCATGGGATGCTTCATTGAACAAAGGAGGGGAAGCAATGTTTAAAGCAGGGGATATGGCAGTTTATCCAGCGCATGGCGTAGGCGTTATCGATGCCATAGAAACCATCAGTATTTCTGGTGAAGAGCAAAAATGCTACACGTTGCGATTATTGAGCAACGGTATGAAAATAAGGATTCCCACAGACAATGTCGACCAGGTTGGGCTGCGCGGAATTGCCTCTGATAAAGAAGTATCCAAAGTATATAAAATTTTAAAAGAAAAAACCGCACCCACAGATAATCAGACGTGGAACCGGCGCTACCGCGAATACATGGAAAAGATAAGAACGGGCTCTGTTTTTGAAGTGGCACACGTGTTGCGTGATTTATTATTGCTCAAGCTGGGAAAAGATCTTTCCTTTGGCGAGAGACGGATGCTCGACATGG
>CAIYCZ010000380.1 GCA_903924805.1 uncultured delta proteobacterium
GCCGCGTTTGATTGCAGAAGGCTACCCGTTTTCAGTAATCGCCAGTGACCCGAAAGACCAGCGGATAGCAGCACTGTTCCGGGACATGCGCGAGCGCCTGGGGGTTGGTTCTATACTGGACAAGCCCAAAAAGGAATGTATAGGCAGGTCCCTGAGATGTCTCAGGGATAACGGCATACTGTTTCTGCAGATAGACCAGAATGCGGCACCGGATGACCCCCTGGTTGATTTTTTTGGCTGGCGGGTACCCACTTTTAAGGGGCCTGTTGTCTTCAGCCTGCGCACCGGTGCTCCGGTGCTCCCGTTTTTTATGAGCAGAAAGCCTGATAACCGGCTGCAGCTTGTCATCGGCCCGCCGATTCAATTTGTTCAGGCCGAAGATAAAGAACAGGGAGTTATAAAAAATGTTGCACTGCTGACCAGCATTACGGAGCAGAACATCCGGCGCTTTCCTGAGCAGTGGTGGTGGCTGCACCGGAGGTGGAAGAAGGCTCAAAAATCAATTTCTTGACACCAGACAATTAATATATTAAAAACTACTTCTGAGAAAACACGTATACGTGCTTCTTGTAATTCAAATGTATAGGAATTTCCTTTTTGATAAGCAGAGGTAATAAAAGGCAAACAGGAGGGAAAACAAGTAGATAAAAAAGAGGGATATGAGGATATGATAATATAATAAAATTTACTTTGTGCCTTTGCGAGAGATTACTGTTTTTAATTCAAGCATTCAAGCATTACGTATGGAAAACAAACTCAATGGAAATAAGCTGGAACCTGGCACAGCAGGGCAGGAACAGAAAGAGCTTATTAAAATTCTTCTGGTTGATGATGAAGAAGATGCCAGGACGACTCTTTTAGAACTGCTGGAATTGAATCAATTCACGGTTACTGCTATCAATAGTGCGGAAAATGCTTTAAAAATTCTGCAAAATTCATCTTTTGATGTAGTGATCTCTGACCTTTTTATGCCGGGGATGGATGGTATAGATTTGACCAAGGCCGTCAATCAAAGGGGGCTGAACGTCCCGGTCATTGTTATGACCGGTTATGCCACCATTGAGTCTGCCGTAGAGTCAATGAAGGCAGGTGCTTCTGATTTTGTCACCAAGCCCTTCAACATTGACCAGGTTAAAATCGTCATAAACCGGACGCTGGAAACTAAACGGCTGCAAAAGCTGGCAACTGAGCGTGAGTATTATGAAAACCTTTCAAATATTGATGAACTTACTGAACTCAATAACTATCGCTACTTTCAGCATATCCTTCAGGTAGAAGTTGACCGGGAGAAGCGCTATAAAAGACCGCTCTCACTTATGATGATAGACATAGATGATTTCAAAGTATGTAATGATACCTGCGGGCATCTTGCTGGAGACATGGTTTTACGGCAGATAGCGGGATTGATTAAAAAAACAACCCGCGGGTGTGATTTTGCTGTACGCTACGGAGGAGAGGAATTTGCGGTAATCCTTCCGGAGACCCCCAAGCAGGAAGCGCTGGTGGTGGCTCAGCGCATACGCACCTCAATTGAAGAGTATGCCTTTGAGATCGGGAACGGGAAAGGGTCGCTGCGATTAACGGTTACCATAGGTCTTTCCTCAATTCCGGAGGATGCCCAGGGCGAGCGGGAGCTTATTGAGAAGGCTGACCAGGAACTCTATCGCGGCAAGGTTCAAGGGAAGAACTGTATCTGCATAGCAGGACAGGGCAGAGTATAGTCGGCTGGCATTAAATAAATAGAGATGGAATGCCTCAGCCGGGAACTGCCTGCAGACTATTGAAAAAGACTACCGATTATTTCAGATACTATATTTTGCTGCAATAGGCATTCTCCTGCCAATCCCGAACGCCTTATTGGTTATTTTAATCCCCGGCGGCGCCTGTCTTCTTTTATATTCATTTCTGTCAATAGTTCTTATAACCCACCGCACTGTTTCCGGATCGATATTCCTGTCAATAATTTCACTCTCGGAACAGCGCTCGTTCAGATACAGGTTGAGGATGTTGTCAAGCACATCATACGGAGGAAGAGTGTCCTGATCACATTGATTGGGCCGCAGTTCTGCTGAAGGTGCCTTTTCAACAATCTGTTCAGGAATTACCACAGCATCTTTGTTAATAAACCGGGCAAGTTCATATACCATTGTTTTGGGCACATCGGAAATTACACTCAAGCCACCGTTCATATCTCCATACAGGGTGCAGTAACCTACCGCAAGTTCACTTTTATTACCGGTAGAAAGCAGCAGATAGCCAAACTTATTGGAAAGAGCCATAAGGATAGTGCCGCGTATTCGTGCCTGAATATTTTCCTCGGTAACATCAGGGGGGTGCCCCGCAAAATGGTCTTTCAGCGTATCAATATAAGATGCGTATACTGAAGAAATGGGAATTATCTTAAACGGGATGCCGAGATTTTTTGCAAGCTGCCGCGCGTCTTCAACACTGCCCGTTGATGAATACGGTGAAGGCATGGAAACGCCGAGAACATTTTCGCTCCCGATAGCAGCCGCTGCCAGACAACAGGTTACCGCAGAATCAATGCCGCCGGAGAGACCCAGTAGTGCCTGAGAAAATCCGCACTTGCGCATATAGTCACGTATTCCGAGGATGAGGCCCTTATAAACTGTTCCCGTCGGGTCTTCCGCTACGTAGGGTAGTTCCTGAATGTTTTCCCTGGTATCTATGATCTGCAGGTGCTCCTCAAAGGAGGGAAGCAGGGTAATCAGGCGGCCATGGTTATCGACATACATGCTCCTGCCGTCGAAGATGAGTTCATCATTGCCGCCCACCAGGTTTGTGAAAACAAATGGTTTTTTATGACGCACGGCATGATTTTTAATAAGGGAGTAGCGGATCGTCTCTTTTCCCACGTAAAAGGGGGAAGCAGAGATGTTTACAAATAACGTTGCACCGTTTTTGGCCAGTATCTCCAGGGGATCGCATGCATAGGTTCTCTGGTGCCATAGTTCAGGGGCATTCCACGCATCTTCACATATGGATATTCCCAGAACCTCATCCTTGAATTTTTTGGTATAAATCTCTTCTGCCGGATCAAAGTAGCGCATTTCGTTAAAAACATCATAGGTGGGCAGCAGCGATTTGTGCTGGGTCATGAGGGCGTGTCCCTCATATATGAGTACCGCAGAATTATACAGTCCGCGGCCTACCTTCCTGCCACTGGGCGTGACTGTCCCGCAGAGTATACCGGTGCCCGGATAGCTTTTTGAAATGGTCAGCAGATTCTGCATGCCGATCGAAAGTTTTTCAATGAATGCAGGATGCTCAAGAAGGTCTGTCGGAGGGTAGCCGGGAAGAAACAGCTCGGGGAACACCACTAAATCAGGAGCATCTTTTTTAGAACGGGACAGGGCTCCCTCAATCTTTGCCAGATTTCCTGTAATGTCTCCGATGGTTGAATTAATCTGTGCAATGGCAATTTTCATGGGTTAAAAGCTTGCTCTATACCGCTGCCTTCATAAGAAACAATTACCGGCAGAATAATATTATATAAAGTAATCCTTTGTCCAGTCATTAATTAACTGTAGGGCTTTTGCGTCTGCTCCCAGTCGCGTATGATGGCGAGCACCTCGCCGGCATACGCGACCACATTAAGACTTTGAATGAGATGGCGGCTTTGCGCTGCCCGGCTGGCAAGCGCCAGCACCTGAATCTGCTCATCAGGCTTCTGGGCCGGTGAGATGATCAGGAACACACACAGGATGGGTTTCTCGGTTGCAACATCCACCACTCCCTGGCCGGTCAAGCCGAGTGCCACGGTCGGCGCAGCCAACCCTTCTATCCGCGCGTGAGGAAACGCCACCCCTTCATTGAAAAAGGTTGAGCTCTCCTGCTCCCGCTGCCACACTGCCTGGTAAACAGTGTCCCGGTCAAGCTCGCGGCAATCACTGCACATACTATCCACCAGATCTCTGATAATTTCTTCCTTGAAAGCAGGCTCCTGCCATATGAGAATCCTGTCTGCTGACAGGTAATTGCTCAGCGCCGGCTGCTGCAGGGAGGCAGTGGTAGGCGGTTCTGCTACATTGGGTCGTTCTCCCGCCTCTGCAGCTGCTTTTTGCAGGGACACCTGGCTGGTCACGGTGTCAAGGATAACGACCGTGATGCCCCGGGCGCTGCGGATGAGCTGTTCGCCGACACTTTGTTTTCCCAGGAGCTTCTGCC
>CAIYCZ010000381.1 GCA_903924805.1 uncultured delta proteobacterium
ACATAATACCCAAGATGGGGAGCATGGCTGCTCTGTTTCACTTCTCTTTGGCAAAAATAATGCCTAAAAGAAAAGCGACGGATAGGGCAATGGCAATAGAAGAATATGAAAAGGCGATACAACTAAAGCCTGATTATGTGGAAGCATATCAGGAGCTTGCTATCCTCTATAGAAAAACAGGAGAACAGGGAAAGCTGCAAGAAATCCAGGACATATTAGAAACCCTCATACATAAGAAATAAAGCTTCGTCCCCTTTTACCCCCAAGAATTCAAAGGGTTCAAGGGTTCGAGGGGCATAGAGAAAAGTTTCGAGTTTGCAGTTTATAGTTTCTGGTTACATTACAAATAAAAGAACCGTAAACTTCAAACTAAAATCACTTGAACCCATGAACCCTTGAATCCTCAAACCCTTTAGTTCCGTGTCCTTCTGTGTGATTCTGTGGCAATAAAAATTATCAGGGTGCTTTCACTAAGTAGTTTTATCTTTATTTTATCTCTAAAAAACGGTACATATAATTCATAATGCTGCGCAGAATGATCCCCTTTTTATTCTTTATGGTGTGTGTGCTCTGCGGGAGCGCTGAGTGTGCAGAGGAGCCGTACATCATAATTTCACAGAAAAACCTCTTTAATCCTGAGCGCAAAGAGTGGAAAATTGAGGAGGAGAAGAAGGGGCAGCAGTCTTCTGAAGTGCCCAAAAAGCCGCCGCCGCCTCTCAGTCTGGAGCTGTCTGGCACTATCATCGTCGGTGATACCGCGCTGGCACTCATCAGAAATAAAACCCAGAGCGATAAAAATATCTACTCGTATAATGTGGGCGACTGTATCGGTGAGTATGTTATTAGTGAAATAGAGCCCAAGAAAGTGGTGTTGAGCTATTATGGCGAGCAGGTGATACTGAAACTACATGAGGGCAAGGGAAAACAGACGGATGATAAGACCTCTTCGCCGGTCGTGATTTCAGCCCCTGGAAAAGAAACGGTGAAAGAATCCGGCCCGCAGATAAAGACTGACAGTCATGCAGGCAAGAAGAAAGAGCGGCTGGAGAGGTTTAAACCCATGCTGCCGCCTGCAGCGGGCAGACAGGAAAGGAAGCAGCAGTAGCGTATGGCACATCGTATTGAAGTTGGATTAAAAGACGGCGTCAGAGATGCGCTGGGAGAGAAAATGAAGCGGAGGGTATGCGATGACCTGCATATCCCGGTGCAGTCTGTCCATACCATCGAAGTCTTTACCATTGATATGGACCTGAGCGCTGACGAGCTCAAAGCCCTTGCAGCAGGGCCGTTTTCAGACCCCATAGTGCAGGTATATGCCATTGACCGGCCGCTGGCAAGAGATTTTGACTGGCTCATCGAGGTGGGGCTGCGGCCGGGGGTTACCGATAATGTCGGCAGGACCGCTCTGGAGGCGCTCGCGCTGCTGCTCGGCAGAAATCCCGGCTCGGATGAAAAGGTATATGCGTCGCGCCAGTATCTCATCTGCGGCGATCTCGACCGGAATGGAGCAGAACGGATTGCCAGGGACCTGCTGGCCAACGAGCTGATTCAGCATTTTGAAATGTTTCAAAAAAATTCATTTGATTACACACGGGGAGTGCCGCTGACTGTTCATCGCGTGACGGGAGGCAACCGCATCGAGGTGTGTGAAATAGACCTTTCGGTTTCAGATGATGAGCTGGTGACGATCAGCAGGGAGCGGCTGCTCGCGCTCAGCCTTGAGGAAATGAAAGCAATCCAGGCATATTTCAGCAACCCGGATGTTGTGGCAGGGCGGCACACGAGCGGACTCAGCGCACATGCCACAGATGTTGAGCTTGAGGCGCTTGCCCAGACCTGGTCAGAGCACTGCAAGCACAAGATTTTCAATGCGGACATAGAATATAGTGATGATACGGGCTCACGCATTCACATCAGCAGCCTGTTTGATACGTATATTAAGGGTGTGACAGAACAGGTGAGGAAAAAGCTTGGCGACCGTGACTGGTGCGTATCCGTGTTTACTGATAACGCCGGTGTTATCAGGTGGGATGACCGGTGGAATCTCGTGTTCAAGGTTGAGACTCATAACAGCCCTTCAGCCCTTGATCCCTACGGCGGGGCGCTGACCGGCATTGTCGGGGTGAACCGCGACCCGCTCGGAACCGGCATGGGCGCAAAGCTTATTTTCAATACCGATGTGTTCTGCTTTGCCTCGCCGTTCTACGACGGCGCGCTTCCCGCTCGCATCCTGCATCCGAGACGAATTTACGAAGGGGTCAGAGAGGGGGTTGAGCACGGGGGAAACAAGAGCGGCATTCCGACGGTTAACGGCAGCATTGTGTTTGACGACCGGTTTATGGGAAAGCCCCTGGTCTACTGCGGCACTGCCGGCATCATGCCCGCAGAGATTCTCGGCAGGCCGGCGCATGTAAAGGAGGTGCGGCCCGGTGATCTCATTGTTATGGCCGGCGGCCGGATTGGAAAAGACGGCATCCACGGGGCCACGTTTTCATCCGAAGAGCTTCATGAAGGCTCGCCGGTGACGGCGGTCCAGATCGGTGACCCCATCACCCAGAAGAGGATGATGGACTGCCTGCTTGAGGCACGCGACCGCGGCCTCTACCGCTGCATAACCGATAACGGGGCAGGGGGCCTTTCTTCTTCGGTGGGAGAGATGGCCCAGTTCAGCAACGGCTGCGAGCTGGACCTGAAGCAGGCACCGCTCAAGTACTCCGGACTGCAGCCGTGGGAGATACTCCTTTCCGAGGCACAGGAGCGGATGACACTGGCAA
Organism: uncultured delta proteobacterium; assembly: GCA_903924805.1. Taxonomy (GTDB): domain Bacteria; phylum Desulfobacterota; class WTBG01; order CAIYCZ01; family CAIYCZ01; genus CAIYCZ01. Next base: position 2,775 of record CAIYCZ010000381.1, read on the forward strand.
TACCTCCGGAAAAGATTGATGATTTCATGAACCTTACCCGGATGATGGGGGTGGAGGCAACCGTGCTCGGGCGTTTTACCGACAGCGGCTGCTTCCATATACGCTATGGAGATAAAACCGTTGCCTGCCTGGATATGCAGTTTCTGCATAAGGGGCTGCCGCGGATGCAGCTCAAAGCCGCATGGAAGCCTCCGCGGCATGAGGAGCCTGACATTAAAGACCCGGTTGATCTCACGCCGGCGCTGCGCAGGATGCTTTCCCGGTTAAATATCTGCAGCAAGGAGTCCGTGGTCCGCCAGTATGACCACGAGGTGCAGGGCGGCAGCGTGGTCAAGCCGCTCTCGGGCATTACCAATGACGGCCCCTCTGATGCGGCAGTGCTGCGGCCGGTGCTTGACAGCCTGCAGGGCGTGGTGGTGAGCCATGGCATCTGCCCGCGCTACAGTGACATAGACACCTATCACATGACGGCATGCGCCATTGATGAGGCGCTCAGGAATTTTCTGTGCGTGGGAGGGAGTTTTGCGGGTATTGCCGGGCTTGATAATTTCTGCTGGTGCGATCCGCTGCGGTCTGAAAAAAATCCTGACGGGGAATACAAACTCGCACAACTGGTCCGGGCAAACAGAGCCCTTTTTGATTACGCCATTGCCTACGCCATTCCCCTGATATCCGGCAAGGACAGCATGAAAAACGATTACGTCATCGGTGAGCAGAAAATATCGATCCCGCCAACGGTCCTGTTTTCCATCATAGGAAAAATAGATGATGTGAGAAAAGCGGTTACCATGGATGCGAAGGCACCCGGAGACCTGGTATACGTGCTCGGAGAGACCTTTGATGAGATGGGAGGGTCCGAGTATTATGCCCTGCATGGCTATACCGGGAACCGCGTTCCTACCGTGAATGCCGAGAGGGCGCTGAAGCTCTACCGGCGTTTGACTGCAGCACGGGAAAAGGGCCTTGTTCAATCCTGCCATGACTGCTCTGACGGCGGACTCGGCGTTGCCCTTGCGGAAACGGCGTTTTCCGGCAGGCTCGGCATGATGGTGGATGTAAAAAAAGTGCCGGCAGCCAAAATCACCAGAAACGACACACTGCTTTTCTCCGAGACACAAAGCCGGTTTGTGGCGACTGTTTCAGCCGGGAACAAGAAGGCGTTTGAGCGCTGCATGGGAGATTCCACGGCGGCAGAAATCGGCGTGCTCCTGGATGAGCCGCGTTTCAAGATCCTCGGGCTGAAAGGCAGCATTGCGGTGGATGCGACGATTTTTGACCTTAAAGAATGCTGGCAGAAAACACTCCGCTTTTAATCCTACCGCTTTTTGTTTATTGTCGCAGAAACCACAGAAAGACACGGTTAAAAGGTGAATAGGTGAAGAGGTGAAAGGTGAAAAGTGGAAGGTGGAAAGTTCCGTGAAGTTCTGTGAACTTCTGTGGCCAAAAGAAGTTCTGTGAAAATCTGTGGCTATAAACTATTACACTTGAACCCTGGAACCCTTGAATCCTCGAACCCTTTACGGTGTTTTTTTGTGGCTGCTGTGAATGATCTGGTAAGATTGTGAGATATGACATTCTTTCCGCGCGCGCAAGTAGCAGGCTCGCTGCTTTTCATTGTAGTTGCGACGCTGTTTGTATACAGCGGATCGCTTGATAACGGATTTGTTGACTGGGATGATCAGGAGTATGTCCTGCATAACCCGTATATCAAGAACCTGTCTTTACCTAACATCAGGAAGATTTTTACCAGCACCTATCAGGCAACCTATGATCCTCTGGTGTTCCTCTCCTTCAGCATAGAGTACGCCCTGGTCCGGCTCGACCCGTTCTATTACCATCTTACCAATGTCCTGCTTCACTGCGCTAACAGCGCGCTGGTTTTTTTTCTGGCCCTGACCCTCAGTGAAAATATCCTTCTGTCTTTGGTGAGCGGGCTCCTGTTCGGCGTGCACCCGCTTCATGTGGAATCGGTGGCGTGGATTGCGGAGCGCAAGGATGTGCTGGCGGGCCTTTTTTATCTCCTCTCACTGCTCTGCTATATTTTCTACCGGAAGCACGGCAGATACCTGTTCTATGGCATCTCTATCCTGCTGTTCGTTTTGTCTCTGCTGGCAAAGCCTGCCGGCATAACCCTTCCCGTCATTATGCTTGCGTATGATCTGTTACTATATAAGAAAACAGGGAACTCCCTGTGGCTGGACAAGATACCGTTTTTCATCCTGTCCCTTGTCTGTGGCGGTATTGCTCTCTATGCCCAAAAGACGGGTGGCGGGGTGGATGTTGAAGTGAGCTTTTCTATCCCGGAAAAACTGTATATTATCTATTACAGCTACTTTTTTTATATACTTAAAAACCTGTTCCCGGTTAATCTGTCGGCACTCTACCCCTACCCGGAAACAGTGTCGTTCCTGTCGCCGCTGTCCGTTGTCTCATTTGTATCAGTTGCGCTGTGTGGCGTTTCACTCATTTTGTTTCGCAAATACCGGGTTCCGGTCTTTTGGGCTGTGTTTTTCTTTCTCGCCCTGGTTCCGGCGATTAAAATCATACCTTTTGGCAATTCCATTGTTGCCGACCGGTTCATGTATTTTCCGTCAATGGGGCTTTCCGTGCTTTTGGCGCTGGGCATGATGGGCTGCTTCGGGCGCATTGGTAACGCCACGTGGCGATGGTATGGTGCGGTCGCCATGATCTCTGCAGTTATCGTTTGTTTTTCTCTGCTGACCCGTGAGCGATGCGCAGTATGGAAGGACAGTATGGCGCTCTGGACAGACACGGTCTCCATGCAGCCAAAGTCAGAAATTGCGCATTTCGGCCTCGGCAACGCATATCTCGGGGCAGGCAATCTCAATAGAGCCATCTCTGAATACGAGCAGGCCCTTTCCCTGGCACCCACCTATGTTGATGCCTATATTAATCTTGGCAACGCCCTGCAGAAGGCAGGGAGGCTGGCAGAGGCTGAAAAGATATTTAATAAGGCTCTTTTATTTGATACAACTAAGCCGCAGCTGTTTATCTGCCTGGGGAATTTATACCGTGAGAAAGGGCAGTTGGATGATGCGCTCGCCTGCTATAGCAAAGCTTCCTCGCTTAATCCCCTGGTGCCTGAAGCGCATCTGGGTATGGGAAACATCTACCGGAAAAAAGGTCTTATCGAACAGGCCATGCAGGCTTATCACCGGGCCACCACTCTTGACCCTGACGCGCCTGCTGTTTATGTAGAGCTTGGGCTGATGTACCGTGAGCAGGGCAACCCTGAAGAAGCCCTCAACCAGTACCGCACAGCACTTGCTGCTGACCCGGCCTGCGCAGATGCGTACAACAACAGCGGCTGGATTTATTTGCAGCAGGGTGATTATGAACGGGCGCTACAGCACTTTGAGCAGGCCGTCAAAAAAAATCCTGCGCTGTTTACCGCTTATGACAACATGGTTCAAACGTATCTCAAAATGCAGGACTATGGGAAGGCGGTTGACGTATACCGGAGGTGCCTTGCGGCACAGCAGAACCAGGCTGCGTTCCAGCGCCTTATCGGTCTCTATTTTAAGCTGGGAAGGAAGGAGGACGTGCTCAAGGCGTGCGCGGGCATTGCACAGGGAAGCCCCCTCTATGGAGACAGCTTGTTCTGTCTTGGGGACTACTACCGCAGGGAAGGGGATCTGGTCACTGCAATAGAAAAATATCGTCTGGCGCTTGCATTTAAAAAAGACGATCCGCAGATTTTGTTTTCTCTGGGCTTGGCTTTGTTTCAGCAGGGGAAAATTGCCGAGGCCATAGAACAGGTTGAACAGGCGAAAGCAGTGGGTCTTAAAAACGCTGCTTTCTGTACCCAGCTTGGCATTATCTATTACAATCATGGCATGGCAGAGCGGGCTATGAAGGAGTTTAAGGAAGCTCTGCAGCTGGACAGCACGGCAATTCAACCTCATGTGTACCTGGCAAAAATATACGCTGAAAAATTATATGACAGAAAAGAGGCTGCGTACCATCTGCGGAAAGTGCTGGAGATGGACCCTGCATCTTCTCAGGCAGACAGGATCAGAGAAGAGATGCAAAGGCTGGAGGGGAATAGTGAATAGTGAATAGGCAACAGGCAATAGTGGAGAGTGAATCGGCAGTGGTTTTTTTATATTGACTGGATTATTATGTGCCATTATAACTTACAGAACACGGTTAATTAAAAAAAGTATATTGAGGGAATATGAGCTTAAAGAAAGTCAGAGCGATAGTGGTGTCTGGAAACGGGACCAACTGTGAGGTGGAGATGGCCCATGCCTGCCGGATGGGAGGGGCCGATGAGGTAGATATTGTCCATATTTCTAAATTGCTCTATGGTGAAAAATCACTCCATGATTATCATTTTCTGAACCTGCCCGGGGGATTTCTGGATGGCGATGACCTGGGCTCTGCAAAGGCCCATGCCATAAGGCTCAGGTATGCGCGTACCGCACAGGGCGAGAGCATCTTTGAGCACATCCTCACTTTTATCAGTCAGGGGAAAATTATTTTAGGGATATGCAACGGATTCCAGCTTCTGGCAAAGCTGGGGCTGGTTCCTGCTTTTGGCGGGGCCTACGGAACACAGGATGTAACGCTTACCTTTAACGATTCAGGAAAATTTGAAGACCGGTGGGTATATCTCACGGTTAACAAGAATTCCCCCTGTATCTTTACCCGGGGCATAGAAAATTTATATCTGCCGGTCCGGCACGGCGAGGGGAAATGTATCCCCGCAGATGATGCTGTGCTGCACAAGCTCCGGGAGAAGAACCTGATAGTTGCCCAGTACAGCGACAGGAGCGGAGAAAAAGTGGTGATGGACTACCCCCTTAACCCGAACGGCTCGGTCGAGGCAATCGCGGGAATATGTGATGAAACGGGCCGCGTGTTCGGCATGATGCCCCACCCGGAAGCCTATCTGCATTTTACCAACCATCCCCGCTGGACCCGCGAGCCTGTTCCTGAAGAGGGCATGGGAGTGGCACTGTTCAGGAATGCGGTTGCGTATCTGAGAAATAATCTGTAAGACATTGGAGGGTTCGAGGATTCGAGGGGTCAAGGGTTCAAGTATTTTTAGTTTGAAGGTTACGGTTCTTTTATTTGTAATGTAACCAGAAACCATAAACTGCAAACTTGAAACTTTTCTCTAGACCCCTGGAACCCTGGACCCCTTGAACCCTCATGCACAGTGATTTATGGGCTTGAGAAACATCAAATTCTGTTCCTACTGCGGAACACCCTACATAATGAAAGAGATGCAGGGAAGACCCCGTTTGTTCTGCCCTGCGTGTAATGAGGTCTGGTATCAGAATCCTCTGCCTGCAGCCACTGCCCTGGTCCTTGATGCGCACCATCAGCTTCTTCTTGGGAAACGCAGGATAGAGCCGCAAAAGGGTCACTGGTGCCTGCCTGGCGGGTTTATAGAGCAGGGCGAGACTATGGAGCAGGCGGTGCTGCGGGAACTGGAGGAAGAAACCGGCCTTGCAGGTACGGTGGTAACGCTTGTCGACTGCTTTTATCAGGAGAGCCGTTTTTACGGGAGCCTCATAATTTTTGGCTATATGGTTGCGGTACAGGGAGGGAAGATGTGCGCCGGAGATGATTTAGAAGAGGTGCGCTTTTTTGATCTTGACAACCTGCCCCCGCTTGCCTTTGAGTCTCATCGGCGGCTGGTTGCAAAATTAAAAGAAAGAGTGAAAAGTGAAAGGTGAAAAGTGAAAAGATTTAGACTCCATACCTCCTGCACTCCTTAACTCCTCAACTCCCTACTCATCCCCGAAATCCCAGGCTTTTTCTTTACTCAGTATTTTAATGGCGCAGAACTCACCGCACATGGTGCATACATCGCTGTCAGAAGGTGCCCGGCTGTCTCTCATGGCCTGTGTTTTTACCGGGTCAAGAGAGGCTTCAATCTGCCCCTTCCAGTCCATTTTTTTCCGGCACATCGCCATGGCAATATCACGCTCCATGGCCCCCTTGATCCCTTTTGCGATGTCTCCGGCATGAGCAGCAATCTTTGATGCAATGACGCCCTCCCTGACATCCTCAATCGTCGGCAGCCGCAGATGCTCTGACGGCGTTACATAGCATAAAAAATCAGCCCCATAGGTTGCTGCGAGCGCACCGCCGATAGCTGATGTGATGTGGTCATAGCCGGGCGCGGCATCGGTAACCAGGGGCCCCAGCACATAGAACGGTGCTCCGTGACAGAGCCGTTTCTGCAGCAGGATATTTGACTCAATCTGCTGTATGGGGACATGTCCGGGCCCCTCAATCATAACCTGCACGCCTTTTGCAAGCGCCTCCTGGGCGAGTTCTCCCAGGATGATCAGCTCCTGCACCTGTCCCCGGTCAGTAGCATCAGCCAGACACCCCGGCCGCATGCCATCGCCGAGGCTCAACGTCAGATCATAGGAGCGGGCTATTTCCAGCAGCCGGTCATAGTATTCGTAGAGCGGGTTCTCCCTTTTATTGTATGCCATCCATTCTATGGTGAATGCGCCGCCGCGGCTGACAACATCCATGAGCCGTCCCTCTTTTTTCAGCCGCCGGGCTGCCTCGCGCGTAAGTCCGCAGTGCACGGTTATGAAATCAATCCCGTCCGCCGCATGCCGCTCGATGACATTAAATATCTCATCAACGGTCATCTCCACCATGGCTTTTTTATTCTGTACCGCTTCAATGGCTGCCTGATATATGGGGACCGTGCCGACCGGAACCGTGGAAAGGCGGAGAATTTCCCTGCGTATCTCGTCAATGCTCCCGCCGGTGCTCAGGTCCATGATGGTATCGGCGCCTGCCTGTATTGCCACATCAAGTTTTTTCAGCTCCTCTTCGATATCCAGGCAGTCCTTGGAGGTGCCGATATTGGCATTGATTTTGGTCCTCAGCCCTCTGCCAATGCCCAGAGGCTTAATGGTGAGATGATTCCGGTTAAGGGGAATAATGATGTGCCCTTCTGCCAGTTCCTGCCTGATGTATTCCACCGTAACCCCCTCTGCGGCGGCAACAAATTCCATCTCCGGGGTACTATGACCCTCTCTTGCATCGTGTATCTGCATGGTGTCTATCCTTACGTTGCTATACATATTATAAAAAGATTACCACAGAGAGCACAGAGAAACGATGAAATAAAAGCAAAGAGCTGTCAGGGTTCAACTCTCAGCAATGTTTTGTGTTTCCCTCTGTGTCCTCGTCAGTATTTTTTTATTGTATGCTTATGGAGAAAATATTATGGTCGTAAAAAAACCACAACAATTCTGGATTTAGAATTTTACAACTGAAAGAAAATAAGAATTCCAGCTTTTTAAAATATAGTCTTTTAGAGAACTCAGAGAAAGCTCAGTGTCCTCTGTGGTTTAATGAGCGATCTCTATTATTTTATCTGCTACATCCATGGGTGTGGTCCCCAGGACCCGTATCATGGGCTCCTTGCCCACATCTCCGGTATCAAAGATAATGTCAGGAATACGCTCCGCACGGGACAGCACCTGGTCTGTTCCCCATTCAAGTGTTGAGCCCTCTTCCTCCTTAACGTCCCGCGGTTCCAGTTTCCTGTTAAATTCTGCCACCTGGAATCCGCAGGCCCTGCAGCGCTCAATAGTTTCCGGGCTGTAGCGGACATTCATGGCTGAGCGGAATCTTCTGTCATATTTTAAAACGGTCAGGATAATTTTGGCGACATGCCGGGATGCGCCTGGTGCAGGGTCTGCTACCGTTGCAATGGAATCCTGAAGCCGCATAATCCTTCCGGGGAATGCCACCACATCCTCTTTGCCGGCAGCGCTTGAAATCGCAAAGCCCATGTTTGACTGCACCTCAGGTATCAGATGACCGATGCCGGCCTGCTGTAACCGCTTGAGCGCTTCTTTTAAGGCACTGCTGCATTCCCAGAGATCTGCACTGCGCATGATGTTTGCAAAAGGGTTTGTGGGGCCATGTCCCTTGCCCAGCGGCAGTGAGCATTTGATAGCCGTCTGAATAAACGCTTTTGCCCGCTGCGCAGCTTCAAGGGGGGTATACCCCTTGGCAATTTCTGTAGCCAGTGCCGCTGCGTAGGTGCATCCGGTTCCGTGGGTATTGGCTGTGTTAATCCGGGGCGCTGAAATTTCCGTACATGAGCGGCCGTCATAGAAAAGGTCGGTACAGTCGCCGGAAAGGTGCCCGCCCTTGATGATTACATTCTGCGGCCCCATGTCCCTTATTTTTTGTGCTGCGTCCCGCATTTTTTCGACAGAATCGATGGCAACCCCGCACAGAAAAGACGCTTCATCCAGATTGGGGGTTACCATGAGAGCAAGCGGGAACAGCTCTTTTTTCATGACTTCTATAGCAGGCTCCTGCAGCAGGGTATCTCCGCCTTTTGATTTCATAACCGGGTCAACCACTACGCAAGCGATCCGGTACTGCCTGATTTTGCCAGCCACTGCATGGACAGCCTCAGCGCTGAACAGCATGCCGGTTTTTACGGCATCTACGCCGATATCCTGCACCACGGCGTCTATCTGGCTTTCTATGAATGATACCGGCAGGGGATAGATGGCCTCAACCGTCCGGGTATTCTGAGCGGTAAGAGCCGTAATGGCGCTCATGGCAAATCCGCCGAGAAGCGTTATCGCTTTTATATCTGCCTGGATGCCGGCTCCCCCGCCAGAGTCAGATGCTGCAATGGTAAGGATTCGTTTCATGGGCTACCAGAACACAGAGGAACTAAGTACAAAACGTTATTTATTTCCCCTTTTATCTCTGTGCCCTCTGTGGTTTAGCGTAGTTCCGAAAATACAATGACGCGCCGTTACCGGCGCGTCGTTTAAAAGGTTTATCTTGTTAAAATTTATCAGAATTCCCTTTTTTAATCAAGCTGTTTTGTTTTTACCTTGAGCGGTAAGTTGGTTCGTGGTATTAAAAAGGCTAAGAGGCAAAAAGGTTAAAAGGCAAACAGGCTGGTTAGCTTTATGAAATTTAACCTTTTAACCTCTTGACCTTTTCACCTGTTTACCTTTTTGAATTATGGAATCCCCTGGCGAATTCCTGAAAGAGAAAAGAATAAAGAGCAATAAATCGCTCAAGGACATTTCCCGTGCAACAAAGATTCGCACAGGGCTCCTTGAGGCAATAGAAGAAGACCGGTATAACGAGTTACCCCCCCGGGCATACCTCAGGGGTTTGCTCAAGCTGTATGCGCAGGAGATCGGGGTTAATCCTGATGAAGTTCTTGAAAGGTACGAGGTATCCGTTCCGGTCACCGCAGAAGTCAAGTATTTTAAAAAGTTTCATAGGAAATCAGGAATACGTATCCAGCACGTATGCATTCCTCTATCAGTTATTATTCTAGTCATACTTATAGGGTATATTATAAGTGCGAACAGGGAGCTGCGGAAAGCAGCTTCACCTTCTGCACCCGCATCCCTTGAAAAACCACCAGTGCAGGTATCTGTGACACCTGCACTGGACACACCTGCAGTACAAAAAGCAGCTCCCCGGCCGGCAACAGATACTAAAGGTTTAACTGATGTAAAATCAGTCGCGGCGGTAACGCCGACAACATCTCCGCATCAGGAGAATGTTTCACACGATTCCGGTCCGTTCAGCATAAAATTTGCAGCCAATGCCCTGACATGGATCAGAATTCAGGCTGATGAGGATGACCACTTTGATATCTTATTGCAGCCGGGAGAGTCATATACGCACAGGGCAAAAAGCACGATGAAGCTGAAACTGGGAAATGCGGGAGGTGTTTTTCTTTATTTTAACGGCACCCGCTTAGAAAAGGCAGGCAAATCAGGCGAGGTGGTTGATCTCGAGTTTCCTGAGGCACTGAAAAAACTCAAACCCGAAATCCTGAATTCTGAACAAATCCAAGGTACCAATGACAGAAACTAAACAAGTTTTTGTATTTTGATTTTTAATTTTGGTATTGCTTGGATTCTTACCTATCTACATCTGAGAATGTATCCCTCAGAATATAAACGAGGCCATAAAAAAATCCCCCTCAATCCCCCTTTAAGTAAAGGGGGAAGAAAATTCTCCCCTTTTTTAAAGGGGAGTTAGAGGGGATTTTAACGCAACGCATGCAATGCAGTGAACAAAATATCAAAT
>CAIYCZ010000382.1 GCA_903924805.1 uncultured delta proteobacterium
GATCATGTTTCTCTATGCAAGCATCGGCATGATGGAAGTGCTGTTTCCCCTGTACATGGATTCTCTGAGCTATGCGAAAGGTAGTATCGGTGTCCTCTTCTTTATATTGTCTCTGTTTCTTGTTATAGGTCAGCCAATGACCGGATACTGGATGGACCGGGTCGGCCCCTACCTCATAATTTATCTCGGTTTCCTTATTCTTGCAGTATCCCTTTCTGCCATGATTATGCTGAGATCGTTTGCCTGCTGGATTCCGGTTTTTATCCTCCTTGGCGTTGCCCTGGGCATGCTCCTTTCGGCCTCAATGCTGCTCATTGCAATAAACAGCACGCCCGGAGAGCAGGGGGCTGCATATGGAATATGGAATTTTTCTTTTTCAGTTGGTTATCTGTGGGGCCCGGCTCTGGGCGGGACGCTGTCTGATTTTTTCCATGCCCGCATTCCGTCCATTGGATATCAGACACCCTTTTTTTTCTTTTCTCTCCTCATCCTTTGCTGCATATTTCTATTTAAAATGCTTATTCCCCACCCTGCCTCCCCGTCCTTCAAATAGATGCTCACAGCAGATGATGGGCAATTCGCACAATGCACGTATTTCAACTGTATTTTATGCTTGACAACCAATAAACGGTTATGTCATTTCTAACTAGTTTTTACCTTAAAGAGGAGTAATAAACAGATTAAAAAAGAACCTAAGAAAACGCTGAAAAATTTCTGGATAGCAGTATGAATTTATGATATAGCTTTAAAAATTATAGCTGCAGTTACTGTTAGACCCGGACAATAATGTATCCATCCGCTATGGTGTTTCTTAGTATCCCGCCACACTTCAAGAATACCTATAGGGCATGGTAATACTTTTTTTCAGATTCGGAATAACTGTTTAGGAGGTCCTTTTATGATTAAAGAGTTGAAAGATATTGTGGGGGCGAAGAATGTTCAGGATGATACCGACACCCTGGAACTCTATGCCAAAGACCAGAGTCTCAGTACCCCAAAAAAACCCGCAGCTGTCGTAAAGCCCAAAAACACCGCTGAAGTTCAGGAGATCGTCAAACTTGCCAACAAAACGCTCATTCCGCTGATACCCGTAAGTTCCGGAATTCATTTCTGGGGGGCAACCATTCCTGGGCAGGGCGGTATCATTGTTGACCTGAGCCGCATGAATAAGATCCTTGAGATTGACGCCTTGAACCGCAAGGCAAAAATCGAGCCGGGAGTCACCTGGCAGCAGCTCCAGGAAGCGCTCAAGCCCCATGATCAGATGCCGCTCAATCCCCTTTTCCCCCATCCCAAAACCTCAGCCCTCACCAGTTCCCTGGAACGGGAGCCAATGCTCATTCCTAAATATGAATACGGAGACCCGGTGCTGACCATGGAAGTGGTCCTGCCCACGGGAGATCTGTTTAAGACCGGTACTGCTTCAGCTGCAAACACCCAGGAGGCATATCCGGAGGGGCCGGGGATTGACTTTTTCAGGTTCTTCCAGGGCGCTCAGGGGACGCTGGGTATTGTTACCTGGCTCAACGTTAAAACCGAGTACCGTCCCAAACATCAAAAAGCGTTTTTCGTTGCCTTTAATGAGCTGCAGGATGCTGCTGATCCCATCTACAGACTGCAGAGGCAGCATGTCGGCAATGAATGTTTTGTGCTGAGCAGGTACCTTCTGGCACTGCTTTTGTGTGATGGCGACCAGAAGGAGTACACAAAGCTCATGGATGAGCTGCCGCCCTACACGCTGGTTCTGGTTATTGCCGGTGCCCCGCGCCGACCGCTTGAACGCATTGCCTATGAAGAAGAGGCGCTGATGGAAGTGGCTTCCCAGCTTACCTTTGAGCCGAAAAAGACGGTTGCCGGAATTGCCGGACTTGAAACGACACTGCTCGATAAGCTGCGCAACCTCCCGGCACAAGGTGACTACTGGAAAACCCGGTTTAAAAATTCAACCCAGGATATCTTCTTTATTACTACCATGGACCGGGCTGGAGATTTTGCCGACCTGGCGCTTACCCATGCAGCATGTTACGGCCTCAACATTAATGAGGTGGGTATATATATGCAGCCACTGGAGCGGGGACGGGCATGTCATCTGAGTTTCTCCTTCCCGTGCGATTTAAACTGTGAGAAGGAAAAGGAAACCATTCGCAGCCTCTACCTTGAGCTGAGCGAGCGGCTCGCAAGCGAAGGCGCATTTTTTACCCGGCCCTATAGCCCCTGGGCAGACATGGTCTACCGGAGCGCAACTACCTATACCTGGACACTGAAAGAGCTGAAGAAGGTTTTTGATCCGAACCATATTTTAAACCCTGGAAAACTGTGCTACTAACATTTAATATAGATGGAGGATTTCATGGCTAAGGCGAAGGAAATGTTACTCCCCAAAGATCCGCGATATCATAAGTATCCCCTGGAAGGGCCGTTTGACAAGGAAAAAGCTTACTGGGTAGCGTTTAACTGCTCGCGCTGTTCAGTCTGCAAGTGGGTTGACTCGTGGCGGGTAAAAAGCGCCCGTTATGCACGCATCTGCCCGCAGCATACCAAATATTTATATGATTCCCATTCCGCCCAGGGCAAATGTGATCTTGCCTGTGCCCTCATCGAGGGAAAGATGAAATGGGAGGATGACCCTCAGGAGATTAAGGCAATCCTGTTTCAGTGCACCATGTGCGGCGGCTGCGATGCAATGGATAAAGGCATTCGCGATGCAGAACTGGTTAAGCTGTACCGGTGGCTGAGGCATGAGTACATCAAAAAGTTTGGCCCGCTGCCCGAGCACAAGGCAATGCTGGACAGCGTCAAACAGTATGACAATGTGTGGCTGCAGCCAAGAGCCAAGAGAAACTCCTGGGCAAAGGATTTAAAAAGCCTGGGCATTAAAGACCTGAACAAAGAGAAGGCAGCCGTGCTTTTGTTTGTCGGCTGCACCTACGGGCTTTCCCAGGAGCTGAAGCCCACCATCCTCAATATCGCAAAGATATTGAAGCAGAACAAGGTGGACTTCGGCATACTGGGAGAAAATGAGCTGTGCTGCGGAAGCCCCCCTGAGAAAACCGGCTTGCTTGAGGAGTTTGAACGGCTGGGCACCGCCAATATTAAACGGTTTAATGAACTCGGCATCAAGACAATCATAACTCCCTGTGCCGGCTGTTATGGAACCTTACGGGTTGAATACGATGAGCTTCCCATAAAGAAGAAATTTGAAGTGCTCCATGTGTCTGAGTACCTGGAACGGCTGGCGCTGGACAAAAAGATAAAATACAAAAAAGAGCTGCCGATTACCGTTACCTGGCATGACCCCTGTCATATGGGGCGGCTGGGGCGGCCCTACGTGCCGGGTAAAGATCTTGACGGCGTGTATGATGAGCCGCGCAATCTGCTGAAATCAATCCCCGGCGTTGAGCTGGTGGAGATGGAAAGAATCAAGGAATATGCCTGGTGCTGCGGCGGCGGCGGCGGTGCCTTTACCGGCTTCAAGGACTTTGCCCAGTGGACTGCACGCGAGCGACTCACCGAGGCAAAAGACACGGGTGCCGGACTACTGGTCACCAGTTGCCCCTGGTGCGAGAGCAATCTGCGCGCCGGAGGTATCGGCATGGAAGAGAAGATGGAAGTCAGGAATTTATTTGATCTGATGATGGAAGCACTTTAAGAGGAGATCACGTCATGCAGAAAGTAGATAGAAACAGTGAACGACATCAGCACATACTGAAAGCCTTTCAGGCAGCTGTGGGCGAGGGGAACGTATCTGATTCTCCAGCCACCGTGAACGCCTACTATGGCGACTGGCTGCCGCCAAAAACGCTTGGCATGTCTGTGCCTCCTGAATTTGTTGTGCTTCCCGACGGGACCATGGAGACCCAGGCAGTGGTTAAAATCTGCAACCGGTTCAAGGTGCCGTTTATTCCGGTGGGCTCCAACCAGTGGTCGCTGACCAGTGCGCCCAACCGGCCGGGAACAGTTATAATAGACCCCAAGCGGATGGGAAGTATTCTTGAAATAGATGAAAAGAACATGTACGCGGTTATCGAGCCACTGACAACGCTTGCCCAGCTGCATGCAGAGGCAAACAAGCGCGGTCTCTACATCGGCTCCCCTGAAGCAAGCGCACAGTCGTCAGCCATGGCAGGGCACCTGTTTCAAGGCATGTGGGGCGTGGGGCACCGGCTCGGCGTTGCTTACCGCAATATCCTGGGCCTGGAATGGGTGCTGCCAAACGGCGAGATACTGCGCACCGGCTCATTCTCTCAGGATGCAGACTGCGGCTTCTGGGGAGAAGGCCCCGGCCCGGACCTGAGAGGAATGCTGCGCGGCTATGCAGGAGCCATGGGCGGTGTCGGCGTGGTGACCAGGATGGCAGTCAAGCTTCACCCCTATCCGGGCCCGAAGGTATGGCCCTGTGAAGGAAGGATTCCCAACCAGACCTCAACGCTCCCGGAAGACCGCTTCAAGTGGTATCTTGTTAAATATAATTCTCTGGAAGAAGCGGTTAAGTTTATGTATGAGGTAGGCAAAGCTGAAATCGGCGGCGTTGTGCAGAAGTGGCCTACCGTCTATTACATCTGGTGGTGGGCAAACTCCAATGAAGAGTACTGGGAGACCTGGAAAAAACGGGTGTTTCAGGACAATGTGAAGAATGCCGTGGGTGTCTGCCTGTGGGGCTTCACCTCGTCAAAACAGCTTGAGTATGAAAAGCGGGTGCTTGAGGATATAATTAAGGAGACCGGCGGCAAGTCCGTTTCACAGGAAGTCTTTGATATGTGGGTGCCGCGCACCGCAAACAACTGGATCAGGGACACCAACGGTTCCCGTATGATGCGGCCGTCCGGGACGTTCCTCGCGCTGCGGCTGCCGACCGATACGCTGCAGAGCTCTATCGGGGTGTGCAAACTCGGCTATGAGTGGGTTAACAAATTCACGCCTCCTATCCTTGACAGCGACGGCCCTGACTGGATTGGCGGCTATGATTTTGGCCACTTCGGATTTGCGGAAACCGACTTCCCGGTGGAAAAGAGAGCGGAAGACCTGGGCGACCTGATGAACAAGCTGCTTGCCATGACCAAGGAAGATTTGCAGCACGGCATTGAAAACGGCGTCGGCCCGTTCCTGGGCGGCGGATACCATGCCATGGCAGGCCCGGTCTTTAAATACGACAAGCTGCTGAAAGGAATTAAGAAGGCAATAGACCCCAATGTGGTTTCCAATCCGCCGAATAATTACCCGATAGAATAAAAATAAACGGGGGAAATACGAAGCACTAAATTCTGAATAATAGCACATGAGCAAAATTTAAATTCCAAACAGTATGA
>CAIYCZ010000383.1 GCA_903924805.1 uncultured delta proteobacterium
GTAATTTGGATTTTGAAATTTGCTATTGTTTAGAATTTAGTATTTACTTTATTATAATGACCACAACAACCCATGTTACCACGTCATGTTTAATAACATTGGTCACTATTCATTCAAGGATGGATAGTCTGGAGAAGCTCTTGATCGCGGCAGGAGTCTCTTTCATTTCCCACCTGATCCTTGATTGCATCCCGCACGGTTTTATTGCCGACCCGAAAACCATCTTTAAAAAGGCGATGCCCACACTCCTTGAGCTTGCTCCAGGGCCCATTATTCTCATTTCTGCCATTTGGGTATTCGGCAATCCACTGCTTTTTTTAACTGCTGCCTGTTTCAGCATTCTCCCCGATGTGGCAACAACGCTTCTGTATAAAAAGAGAAATCTCATGGCGCAGATTCCCGGCATTTTATTCATCCACCGCATCCACCGGAAAGTGCATTGGTTTGAAACAGACAATCCTGACGGCACCGTGTCCTACCTGTTCCCAAACCAGCCGCTGTTAGTTGTTGAAGCATTTGTTACCCTCTCTTTGCTGATCGTGTTACGTATCATTATTTAAGTCGTTGCAGCTCTTCAGAACGGAGCGGATAGGAAAAAATTTCTCCCTGATAATTTTTGATAAGCAGACTTCCCGCTTCTTCACCCACTACATATTCCGGCAGGATGGGAACCTTTCCGCCGCCGCCTGGCAGATCAATGACATAGTGCGGGACGCACATGCCGGAGGCGTGCCCGCGCAGTGATTGCATAATACGCAGCCCTGCGGCAAGAGAGGTGCGGAAATGGGCTGTTCCCCTGGTTAAATCTCCCTGGTGCAGGTAATAGGGCTTTACCCGTATCGTTAGAAGCTGCCGCATCAGCCGCTGCATAATTTCCGGATTATCGTTCACGCCTTTGAGGAGTACGGTCTGACAGCCAAGCGGTATTCCCGCATCGCTCAGCCGGGAGCATGCCTGTGCCGCCTCAGGGGTAATTTCATCCGGGTGGTTAAAATGGGTGTTGATGTAGAGCGGCTGAAAACGTCGCAGGAGTCCGGCCAGACGTTTTGTTACCCGCTGCGGAAGGGTGCACGGCACCCGGGTGCCAATGCGTATAATTTCTACATGAGGCAGTGCCCGCACGGCGCTTAAAATATCTGCAAGCGCCTCATCCTCAAGCAGCAGCGGATCTCCCCCCGATAGCAGCACATCCCGTACCTCCCGGTGAAACCTGATGTAGGCAATTCCCTCGCTGATGGTTTTCTCATCCACCGCAAACTGTTTCCCTGTTTTTCTCTTGCGCGTGCAGAACCGGCAGTACACCGCACACTGATTGGATACCAGAAACAGCACGCGGTCCGGGTAGCGGTGGGTAATGTTGGGAACCGGCGAATATGCTTCCTCTGCAAGCGGGTCAACCAGACCTTCGGGATCATGCAGCTCACGTACATCCGGCACCGCCTGTTTCCAGATGGGGTCTCCGGGCTTCTTTATAAGCCCCAAATAGTAGTGGTTTATCCGCAGGGGATAGCGCTCGATCACCGTGCGAATGTCTTCGTCTTCAATGCTGAAATA
>CAIYCZ010000384.1 GCA_903924805.1 uncultured delta proteobacterium
AAAATTCTCCCCTTTTTTAAAGGGGAGTTAGAGGGGATTTTAACGCAACGCATGCAATGCAGTGAACAAAACTTCAAATGTCTTGGGATGAGGATTGAGGGATTAGGTTTTATATATATATAATATAAGGAAATTTTTGAGATGGAAGCACAGGCAGGATTAATGATTATGTATGGGATAGTAAATGCAGCAATGGTTCTGCTGCTGGCGCCGTTTTTTGAGGGCTTCTTGCGCAAGGTAACAGCTCAGGTGCAGTCCCGCAAAGGGCCGCCGGTCCTGCAGCCCTATTATGATCTGCTCAAGCTGCTCGGCAAAGAAGATATTGAAGTCGGCGAGAATCCCGCCATGCAGCGTTTTGCCGCCTATCTGTCTCTTGCATCAATTCTGACCGTTGCCACCCTGGTGCCGATGGGCTCCAGCGCCCCGATGAACGGCGCCGGTGATACCGTGCTGCTCATCTACCTGCTGACCCTGTGCGGCATTTCTACCCTGTTTGCCGGACTTGCAGCAGGTTCTTTATATTCTCTGGTCGGCATGAGCCGGGAAATGATGGCAATGATGACCCTTGAGCCCCTGCTTGCGGTGGCAATCGTCGTCGCCTCGGTCCATGCCGGATCGCTGCGGCTTGATGCAGTCCTCAGCGGCTCAATCTACGGCGGGAGCCTTTCCCTGTCAGGCATAATCATGCTTGGCGTGCTGCTGTTCTCTCTGCAGGGATTTGTTGGACGACTTCCCTTTGATATCACCGAAGCTGAAACAGAAATTATGGAAGGCCCCATGATTGAATACTCCGGCCCGAAGCTTGCCCTCTTCAAGTATTTTCATATGGCAAAGCTGGTGGTGTACAGCGGCATTTTTATTGCCCTGTTCATTCCCTGGGGGAATACCTGGTTCTATCCATTAAATATAATTCTTTTTCTCATAAAGGTGCTGGTGCTGGTGCTGGTGATAACACTGGTCGCCGCACTGCACCCCCGTTACAGAATCGATCAGGCTGTCCGCTACTATGCAGGGCTGTTTATCATATCCCTTATAGCTCTGCTATGCGCGGTATATGGCTTTTAATACACTCTCTATGTTTTAATTCTCTCGGGAGCTATCATATGAATCAAAAACCTGGCGTTTGCACATTCTGTGGAACTGGTTGCGGCCACTTTATGAACGTTGCAGGCAGTACTGTTGAGCGCGTCTTCCCGTCCCTGAACCATCCGGTAAGTCAGGGACGGCTGTGCGTGCGGGGATGGAATATCCATGAGCTGCTCAATACTGCCCAGACCATTAACCGCCCGTTTATAAAAAAGGATGGCCGGCTGAGCGAAGCATCCTATGATGCTGCCGTGTCGCTTCTGGTGGAACGGCTCAGAGGCATCTCTCCGGCAGCTATCGGATTCCTCGCTTCACCGCGCTCCACCAATGAAGAACAGTTTTTACTGATGAAACTTGCCCGGGCTGTGTTTAAGACCAACAACATCAGCCTTGCCTCAGAGGCCGGCCACCGAGGCAGCCTCAATGTACTGCATGGGGGCACCGGGATGGCGGGAATGCTTGGCTCAATACAGGAGATCTGCCAGGCCGAGTTCATCCTGGTCGCGGGAAGCGACATTACCAAGCAGAATCCGATTATCGGAAGTGAAATCCACAAGGCAGCCCAGGCCGGGGCGAAGGTCGTCACCATCGACAGCCGGCGCACCCAGATGGCAAAGCTCAGCACCACGTTCCTGCACATAACACCCGGTGCTCTGAAGCTTGCTGTCGCGGCACTGGCAAAATATATTTTCCAGGAAGGACTCATTGACGCTGATTTTATAAAAACCGCTACTAAAGGATTTGACGCATTTTCTGCTGTCCTTGGAAAGCTGTCCGAAAGCGAGATATCCGCCAGGACCGGGATAGCGCGTGATGAGTTTAAGGCAGTTGCAGAAGCCCTGTCACGCTCCAGAACGGCGATGGTCTTTTTCTCCTCCGGCATCTCCGGCCTCGATGAGGATACTATCGGGTACCTGTACAACCTGCTTGCCATGACCGGTAAAATCGGCAAGCCCGGCTGCGGTGTTAACCCGGTTGCCGGCCTCAATAACCTCCAGGGCGGCTATGATATGGGATGTGCGCCGGACCTGCTGAGCGGATTTCAGCCGCTGGCGGATCAGGCAGCAGTAAAGAAATTCAGCGGAGCGTGGGGAGTGGAGCTCAATACAGCGGCGGGAGCCCCCATCTATGACCTCCTGTCCAAATCCCCGTCTTCGCTCAAAGCGCTCGTGGTGGTTGATCACGATGAAGGGTTTATCCGGGCTGCTGAAGCACTGGGGAAGCTTGAGTTTGTGGCATATATCGGCGCCTATCAGAACCGGTTCATGGACCATGCTGATGTGGTGCTTCCCGTCGGGCGCTATATAGAAGCGGACGGCACCTTCACCAATACCGACCGCCGCGTGCAGCTGGCGCCGAAAAAGGCAGAGCCCGCACATGCGGTGCTGCCCGGCTGGAAACTGTATACCCTTATCGCAGAGAAAGCGGGTGTCAAATGGAACTACGGCTCACCGTCAGATATCATGGATGAGGTTGCCCGCCTGACGCCAGCCTATGCAGGCATCTCCTACAAGAAACTTGCGTCAGCATTCGGCATTCAATGGCCGTGCAATGAGAAGCATCCTGACGGCACGGCACACTTTGATATTGCCATGGCCGGCGGCAGCATCACGTTTGCCAGGGTATCGGGAACCTTTGACATGCCTGAAACCAGCGCCGATTTCCCCTATCGCCTGATGATTGGCAAGGCCCAGGATTTCTGGCATAAAAATAACCTCATGAGAAAAACTTTTATCCCTATGCGGGAGTACAATGCCACCCTGCTTGATTACCCTGAAGGCTATGTGGAAATTGCACCGGAAACCGCAAAAGCCCTGCAGGTCCGCAACCAGTGGCAGGTAAAAGTGGTATCTCCCTACGGAGAGCTGCCGCTGGCGGTTAAAATATCCGAGGATGTTAAATCAGACACTGCCTATGCGCCGTACTTTGCACAGGATATGATTGCACCGTTACTGGCAGGGCATCCGGAGATAGTGCAGAAAGGTGAAGACGCAACCATCCCCATAAGAATTGAGAAGGTATAACCATGTATCTCATCAAAAAAAGTGACGTGTTGAATATCGCAAAAGCGCTGAGCGCTGCGTACCAGGTGTATGGCCCTGTTGTGGAGAAGGTTTCAGGCCAGACCTTTTTTGAAAAGGTGGATGATATCAGCGAGATAACCCTCGCTGCGCCGATCCCCGCTGCACCGCCCAAAAGTGTGGTGTTCCCGCAGGCAGAGCGTATCATGTCATACCGGTACGCAGGCGGCAATACACCGGTAGAGATTAAACCGGACTATGCGGAAACCCCCAAGGCCCTGTTCGGCCTGCGCTCCTGTGACCTCACCGGTATTCAGTGCCTTGACCGGTTTTTCCTCGGCCAGGAGTTTGTTGATGACGTGTACCGGCATCACCGGAAAAAAATGTTCATCGTGACCAATACCTGTGTGGTGCCGTTTAAATACTGCTTCTGCGTCTGCACGGACAGCGGCCCCTGTGCTGACGAGGGCTATGACCTGAACCTGACTGACATTGGCGACAATTTCTTCGTTGAGGCCGGCAGCGCTCAGGGAGAGGCCCTGTGCAAAAAATTAAATCTTGAAAATGCCTCTGAGCAGCACCGGAGCGAAAAGAACGCTTGTGTGGACAAGTCCATAACGCTGTTCGAAGAATTCTCCACCGAATCAAAGGCATGGATATCGCGGGTCATGAACCGGGTGACCACCGGTTTTGCAAAAGAAGACGTGTGGGAGTACGTGGGCGATCAGTGCTTCGAGTGCGGTGCCTGTTCCTTTGTCTGTCCCTCATGCTCGTGCTTCAACATCGCAGATGCATCAGGCGGGAACGGTTCCTGTAACCGGCTGCGAACCTGGGACTCGTGTTCCTATGAGGGATATTCACGGATGGCCGGGGGCCACAATCCGCGCAAGCCTGTTGAAGACCGGCGCAACAAGCGGTTTTTCTGCAAGCTGTCCTATTCACAGAGTAAAAAGTATCTGCGGCCGGGCTGTGTGGGATGCGGCCGCTGTAACTGGGTGTGCCCCGGTGATATCGGCCTGCCCAATGTTGTCAAGTACATACGAAGAGAAACCACGTCAAGGTAAAACCACAGAGGACACGGAGAATCACTCTGTGTTCTCAAAAATAATTCTTTTGTTTTTATAAGAATCAAAAACAGATAATTAAAAATCATTTCCAGACAGCAGATTTGAATGAGAGTGAATACCATAGAGGAGAGACTAACAAAAATCAGAGCACACAGAGAAGAGCAACAAATTTCTCTGTGCCCTCTGTGGTTAGCTTTAGAGAATACTGAAACCACAAGCAGGTAAGAGCCATGAACGGAATAAAGATAGTAACAATCCCTGAAGTTGCAACAATTGAAGAGATACGGGATGAGATACGGGACGTAAAAACGTTCTACCTGTCCCTTGACAACAAGGAGATTGACAAAAACTTCAAGATAAAATCCGGCCAGTTTATCATGTGCACGGTTTTTGGTGCCGGCGAGTTTGCTGTGTCCCTGCCACCAAGCCCGGAAAATGACCGGTTTCACCTTACCGTGAGAAAGGTGGGATCTGTCACCAATGCGCTGCATGAGCTGAAACCCGGTGGCAAGCTGGGAATCCGCGGTCCCTTTGGCAACGGCTTTCCGTTTGAGGAGATCAAGGGCAAAAACATCATTTATGTTGCCGGCGGGATCGGCCTTATACCCCTGCGCTCTTCAATCGTGCACGTGCTGCAGCACAAGAAGGAATTCGGCAGGGTGCTGATGCTGCACGGTGCGCGTACTCCCGATGACCTGATGTATAAAGACAATCTCAAGGAGTGGCAGTCGTTTGACGGGTTTGAAACCTACATCACGGTTGACGTGGCAGCTCCCGGCTGGACCGGGGAGGTGGGATTTGTGCATACGCTGTTTGACAAGGCAAACCTGCCCATAGAAAATACCGTCGCATTTGTCTGCGGCCCGCCGGTCATGTTCAACACGGTTATCGGCGAGCTGATGAAGCGGGGCCTGAGCGATGACTGCATCATATCAACCCTTGAGCGGCACATGAAGTGCGGCGTGGGCAAATGCCAGCACTGCGCAATCGGCAGGACCCTGGTGTGCACCGACGGCCCGGTATACACCTACCGGCAGATTAAGACCCTCGGAGAGCAGATCTGATGAGCATGGTAACCGATATTGTAAGCGTTGTGAAGGAAAAGACCTGCATCGTCGGCATGGGGAACTACCTGCGCAAAGACGACGCTGTCGGGCTCTACCTGATTGATGAGCTGCTGAGCACCATTCATTCAGAGGATGTGCTGCTCATGAACGTGGAAGATGTTATTGAAAGCTACGTGTTCAAAATAGCTGACCTTGACTGTGAAAACGTTCTGATTATTGATGCGGTAAAGTCAACCACCTCGCCGGGGTCTATTGTTTTTGGCCGGCTGGTTAAGTTTGATGAAGCACTGAATGATTACTCAACACATAAGCTGTCGCTCAGCTTGTGCGGCAAGATACTTGAGGACAGCGGGAAAAAAACCTATCTGCTGGGGATTGAAGCAGCAGACACTGATTTCGGCAGAGGCCTGTCAGAAGATGTCCAGCGCAGCGCCGATATCCTCAAGGAAGTGCTAATCGATACCATAACCACCTTAAATCATCAGGAATATTTATACAAACAGTGAGAATGCGAATCCAGAATTCAGAAGCCAGAATACAGAACACAGACACAAAGATTTTTAATCTGTCGTCCGTCTTCTGTGGTCTTTCTTCTCTATCTTTAATTATGAGGACATTGTATGCCACGAATTGAAGAGGTAACACAGCAACTCTCAAACAAATTCAAAGACGGCATCACCGGTATTGACCAGCCGGGTGCTACCCAGTTCTTTGCTGATATCAAAAAGGAAAAGGTCAAAGATATCTGTAATGAAATCATAAAAATGGGCGGCAGATACCTGGTCAGCATCGGCTATGATAACATAGCCCGGGACCAGACCCTGGGCATGATCCACACCTTTGCTTTTGACCGGGACAATATTTTCTGCGGCATACGGACTTCGGTGCCGGAGCAGAACCCGGTTATGGATTCCATAACTCCTGACATCCCCAATGCCGGATGGTCAGAGCGGGAGTACATTGATCACCTGGGCATGAAGTTCAGCGGCCATCCCAAGCCCAAACGCCTGATTCTTTCTGATGACTGGCCTGAAGGCCTCTATCCGTTGCGCAAAAGCGTGCCGTGGAACATCCAGCCGCCGTCTGCCGAGGGAGTCGCCTACCAGCTTGATGAGTGCCCTGAGGGCTGCACGGTGGTGCCGGTGGGTCCCTATCACCCCACCCTTCATGAGCCGGCCCATTTCGCCCTGTATGTTGATGGCGAGACCATCAAGGGTTGTGACTACCGCGGGTTCATGGTGCACCGGGGAATCGAAAAGCTCTGCCAGACCCAGCTCACCTACAACGAGATACCGTTTGTCGCAGAGCGCATCTGCGGCATCTGCGGTTCGGTGCATGCCACCTCGTATGCACAGTCAGTAGAGACGGCAGGCAATATCAAGATTTCCCGGCGCGCAGAGTACATCAGGACCATCATGCTTGAGATCGAGCGCGTCCACTCCCACCTGCTGTGGCTGGGCGTGGCAGGCCACCTGATCGGCTTTAATACCGTGTTTATGCACTCCTGGCGCGTCAGAGAGCCCGTTATGTGGCTGGGCGAGCGCATGACCGGGAACCGTAAAACCTACGGCATGATTGTGGTCGGCGGCGTGCGTCGCGACATTACACCGGAAATCAAGCAGGACATTCTCAACGTCATGAAAAAGATTGAGGAGGAGCTGATCGTTATAAAAAATGCCATTGTGGGAGATACCTCAATCCATAAGAGGACAAAAAATGTCGGCCGCATCACCAAAGAAGATGCCATAAAGTGGAGCCTGGTGGGACCGGTAGCGCGGGCCCGCGGGGTTGATATTGACGTGCGGCGCGATCACCCCTATGCCGCCTATGATGACATGCAGTTCAGCGTGCCGGTGGTTGATACCTGTGACGTATGGGGAACCGTGCTGGTGCGGGTGCTCGAGACCTTTGAGTCAATACATATAATCCGTCAGGCGCTTGACAAGATGCCCGATGACGGCCCCATCCTCACCGAACTGGCAGAGCCGATAGCGCCGTTCAAGCATGCCATTGCGGGCGTTGAGGCGCCGCGCGGTGAGGTTGTGCACTATATTATAACCGGTGAGGAGAACCGGCCTGAGCGGTGGCGCGTGAGAGCCCCCACCTATCCGAACCTGCAGGGAGTGCCTTTGATGCTCCTGAACAATGAGCTTGCCGACGCTCCCATTATTATCGGCAGCATTGACCCGTGCTTCTCCTGCACCGAGCGCGTTCAGGTGGTAGATATCCGCAGCGGCGGGGTCAAGGTATTATCAAAGGCGGAGTTAGAAGCTTTTGCAAAGAAAAAATAAATTCTGAAATGACAAATGCCAAAGCTCAAATGCCAAATTAAATCCAAAACCAAAATGTCAAAGATGCCCGTATATTTAATCATTTGAACTTTGACATTTATTTGACATTTGGATTTTAAAATTTGACATTTTAAACCCGGCATTTGGATTTTGAACTTTGTTTAGTCACAAAAATTTTCGGGATTAGAAATTTGAATTCAGGATTTAAACCAAAGGAGATACAGTGTGTGGTTATCAAGTAAGATAAAACAGGTGCTCATGGCATTAAAGCCGGGCGTTGTGACCCTCAAATATCCCTATGAGCCGCATCCGGTTCCGCCCGATTTCAGAGGACAGCCGTACTGGGATCATCACAAGTGTGTCGGCTGCGGCGGCTGTGCTGCCCACTGCCCGGCCAGAACCATTATGGTGCGGGACCTCTGCCAGGAGGTACGGGTCATGCTCTATGACGGTTCGCGCTGTACCTACTGCGGAAGATGTTCAGATGTGTGCCCGGAAGATGCAATTACCATGACCGATAAATTTGAGCTGGCAACCGGTGACAAGCGGGACGTAACCCAGAGCATGGAGCTGTTTATGGCGACCTGCAAGCGCTGCGGACGCTGCTACGAGCATGAGACCGTCAATGCCATAGACAGAATGAGCCTGAAGGGATTCCGCTATGACAACCTTGAGATGCGGGCGGTTATCCCCGTGAGCACCGAGCATCTGGATACCGCGCTTCTGGAAAAGACCGAGAAATACAAACGGCCCGAGAAATTAGGAGAATAGCCCATGTTAGCAAATCTTGCCAAAAAGATGTTTTCGAAATCCCTGTGGGTGTATCACTGCAATTCCGGCGCCTGCAATGGATGCGATATAGAGATTCTCAATGTGCTGACCCCCTACTACGATGTTGAGCGGTTCGGGATAAAGCTTGTGTCATCGCCCCGTCACGCAGACGTGATGCTCATCTCGGGGGCGGTGACCAGGGCGACGCTGCCTCTGGTGAAGCGCGTCTACCAGGCAATGCCTGCACCAAAGCTCGTGTTTGGCATCGGCTCCTGCACCATCGGCGGGAACATGTGGTTTGACTGCTACAATGTGTGCGGCGGCGCTGAGAAGGCGGTGCCGGTTAATTACTTTGTTCCCGGCTGCCCTCCCCGGCCGGAAGCTATTATTTACGGCGTTGCCCTGGCACTGGGGCTTGTTGACAAAAAAGCCGCGCCAATCGAATTGAAGCAGATGGAGTTCCCGATTGACATATACGAGCGCAACAAAGCGTGGGAAGAGAGAAACGTCATATACAAGTTACTGGATGATTAAGGATAAATCTCCCCTGCCCCCTCTTTATGAAAGAGGGGACTGTTTTCCCCCTTTTGGTAAAGGGGGAATTGAGGGGGATTTTAGAAGGAAAAATATTGCAACTCATTGGAGTAATAGATGGCAAAAAAGATTTTAATCGTTGATGATGATCAGGATCAGGTAGCAAGCCTTGCACACGTGCTCAAAAACAAGGGCTATGAAATTGCTGAAGCATATAACGGCTCTCAATGCCTGAAAAAGCTGGTGGAGGAAAAGCCTGATTTAATACTACTTGATATTATGATGGATACTGATACCGAGGGGTTTGAAATAGCCAATCAGATACGCAGCAAGCGGCCTGCATCGAAGTACAGGAATTTCAAAGACATCCCCATCATCATGCTCACCGCCATCAATCAGGTAACCAACTCCCGATTTTCACTCGACATGGAAGAGAGCTTCCTGCCCGGCGTACAGGATTTCCTGACCAAGCCGGTGAGATTTGACGAGTTGCTCAAGGCGGTTCAGAAATATATATAACTGTGCAGTCGCCATCGTTATAAAGCAAAAGCCATGATGCAGTCAGTATCATGGCTTTTTTAATTTGTGAGAAGCATTCCCCGGATTTCCAAGATTACCAAGAGAGGAGAGAAAAAGGGGGTGCTACTTTTTGTAACGCTGCTTTAACTCTCTGAAACTTTGTATTTTGCACTATGACTTTCCGTGTCGGCCCGGTGGGCACTCAGGTCAGCAGCAACTCCGTCAACCTTTTTATTGAGTTCCTGGATGAGGGAAGAATTCAGTTCAATCTTTTCGCTCAATTCTTCTTTAGTATCATCAATTTTCTTGTTCAGTACTGCATGACCT
>CAIYCZ010000385.1 GCA_903924805.1 uncultured delta proteobacterium
CCAGCGGCTTGTCACTTGCGGCTTTCAACGGAGAGACCGTTGAGGAAAAGAAAAAAACCTATCATAGTACTATAGTAGACCAGATCCCGGGAGTCGATAACTCCCCTGCCAATACTCTCAAAGTGTGCGCCCAGGCCAAGATAGGCAAAAACGGGAACCAGTGTGCCGGGGAGATTTATGAGGACCAGGTTTTCGCCGACGATCAGCATGGCAAACGATACAAAGATCCCAACGATAAAAGCAATTATCTGGTTCTCCGTGAGGCTTGAGGCAAACAGTCCTACGGCAAGATAGGCACCGCCCATAAAAAACGCCCCCAGGTACCCTCCCCAGATCGGCCCAATGTCAGGGTTACCCAGCAGCATTACCGTCAGCGGCAGGGGAAAGGTGCATATGAGGGTTACCATGAGGAAAACAAACCCTGCCAGAAACTTGCCGATGACCACTTCATAATCCTTGACCGGAAGTGTCATCAGCAGCTCCATGGTCCCGAGCTTTTTTTCCTCAGCCCAGGAGCGCATGGTCACCGCAGGAGCAAGAAAGAGAAACACCCACGGCAGGAGGCCAAAGAAGGAGCGCAGGCTTGCCTGGTTCATGATAAAGAACCCTTTGAAAAATATCCAGTTGCTGAAGACAAGGAATGAGATAATAAAAATGTATGCGACGGGGGAGTTGAAATAGCCCTTAAATTCTTTCCAGAATATGATGCCGGTTGCTTTCATGATACCCTGTCATGCCTCCCCTGTTGTCAGTTCACGGAACACATCTTCAAGCGTTATCGCTTCTCTGTAGAGTTCGTTTAAACTCCAGCCATTCTGAGCAACCATGAAGAATAGTTCTTCACACAGGTCTGTGGTGATGTCGCTACGGAGTTTAAACCGGTTGATGCCGCTGTCTTCTCCCACGACCAGAACTTCGCTCACCGTAACCATTGCCTGAATTTTTTCCTTAATCTGCGGCAGCGGCCCGCGTATGCCCGCATAGATTGTCTGCCCTCCCTTGGCCATTCCGGCAAGCTCCTGCGGGGTGCCGCTTCCAACAATTTCACCCCGGTTAATTATAAGCACCCGGTCACAGGTGGCGGCAACTTCGGGCAGGATATGAGAGCTTAAAATGACGGTCTTTTCCCTGCCGATTGACTTGATAAGATTGCGGATCTCTATGATCTGGTTTGGGTCAAGCCCGATGGTTGGCTCATCAAGGATAAGGATGTCCGGGTCATGAATAAGCGCCTGGGCAAGCCCGAGCCGCTGCCTGAACCCCTTGGAAAGCTCTCCCACATCTTTTGCAAGAACCGGCTCAAGCCCGCACATGTCAATGACCCGTTTTATTTTAGCGGTTCGCTCCAGAGGGGCAATATTTCTCATGCTCGCGATAAACTGTAGAGATTCAACAACGCCCATATCCATATAGAGCGGATTGTTCTCAGGCAGATAGCCGATTCTCTTGCGCACCTCAAGTGATTGGCTGGACACGTCAAAGCCGGCAACCCGGGCAGTGCCAGAATCTGCAGGAAGGTAACAGGTAAGGATGCGCATGGTGGTTGTTTTGCCGGCACCATTGGGACCCAGGAATCCCACTACCTCTCCCTTTTTAACCGAAAAGGAGACATTTTTTACTGCCTGGGTCGGGCCAAAGTTTTTACAGATATTTTCAACGTCAATCATGCAAACCCTTTCTATACAGAAAAAGGGGGTAAATGTTAGGTAACAATAAGGAATACGGTGAAGTAAAAGTTGGTAGAATCCTATGAGCAAAAAATCTTATTGAACGAACGGTTCGCTGTCAAGTTAATTCTTTGTTAGAATGCAAACCACTGAGAACACTGAGATCATTATTAAGCTAAAAGCTTTTTATTAAAGAGAGTACACAGAGCGGTATTGAAATTTTAATTCTCTGCGTCCTGGTGTGGTTAATTTTTTCCTTTTTCCTTTCTTTTTAACCACAGAAGGTTTCGTATCTGCCCTTCGCTTTTATCCTGGGAAATGCTGCCTGCAATGAGCCGCGCCAGCTCTGTGCACAGCGGCGTATTGCCTTCAGCAACGCTCACCGACGTACCCTCACCGCAGTCTGTCTCATTCATGAGCCGAATTGCCATGAGTTTTTTATCCTCTGCAAGCCGGGAAAGGTCAACGGTTGAAATCTCGCTTATATATGACCTGTTTGCCTGCGAGAATTTTTTACGCACCTGGTTTTCTCTATATTTCTCTATGAGTGAAAGGATATGCGGGTCTTCATCTGTTGTACTGTTAAGCGCACCAGTTGTGTATCGGTAGAAGTTTTTCACCGGGGACTGCTTCAGCTGTTCCTGGCGGCCTTTGTCCTGTATATTAAAAAATGCAGCGCTGGCGGATTCAATTTCAAGCTCAACAATGCCCACTGACCCGCCTCCTGCTGCTGCATACAAAATGGCTGTTTCTCCAACCGTCAGCGAAGTACCCTCCGCACCGCTTCCAGACCCTCCCAGGATAAAATGGATGCCCGGCACCTGCTCGGCGACTCTTTTGTTATCTCCGGGCTGCATTCCTGAAAGGAGAATAATAATGGTACAGCCCTGCTCTTTTAGTTCCTTAACCGCAGCTTGTGCAGCAGTCACGGGATCATCAATAAACAGGTTTTCTGCCTGCTGCAGGTTTACCTGATTATCAGTGAGCCCCAAAATTCCTGCTTTATTATTATTAATGACTTTTATGATAGAGGGCTTAAAAACAAGCTGCCGGGTGTCGCCTGTCTTTATATTCGCGGACAGAAAGGGAACAGATGCTGCATGCTCTCTCTCTCTGAGAAAAGCAGCCCCTGCTGCCAGATCACAGGCACTCAGGTTAACTGCGTCTGTACCCATATAGGCTACCGCATCCAGAATGAGCTGAGCATTAGCAACCCGCTCTTCGCGGTCTGATTCAGGTAGTACTTTTGTGCTGAAAAAAAGATTGCCGGCATCAAGCACCAGAGCTGCTACCCCTTTTCCACGGACTGATTTTATATATGCAGCCCTGCGGGGCAGACCGCCCCGGCGGTTGCTGCCTCAGCCTCCCGGTTCCACAGACCCAGTGGTGTTTGCGGTAAAAAGGATGGTGACCCTGTTTGCTTCCTGTTTTTTGAGAAGCGACGCTAAGCCGGCACATGAACAGAGTATAAGGGCAGCACAACTGATTAATAAATAATGCTTTTTCATATACCGGTATCTATCATATAACCATATCTTATCCAATCAGTTTTTCCTTGGTGCAAACGGCTCCGTCCAATTAGCTTCACATTTCATCCTGATTGTGATAAGCAAAGCCAAAAGGAAAGGCTATTCATTGCAGAGGTCGCAGAGAACCCTGAGGGGTTAGTGTTTTATCATGACAAAATTGATCAGATATCTCCCGAAGAATGCCGGTGTTTTATTCTTATGCCTATTTCTAATTCTTTGGTTCTCAGGGCGCACCTCTGCAGCAAAGGAAGCATTTCCCCGGCCGCAGGGTGCAGTAAATGATTTTGCTGCGGTTATCCCTGCTGAGACCAGGGCAGTAATGGAAAATTTAGCAGAGGAGCTGCTGCAAAAAACTAAAACTGCCGTGGTAGTTGCTACCGTTAAAACCGTGGGCGACAGTGATCCGGATACCTACGCAAACGAGCTGTACGCACACTGGGGCATTGGCAAAAAGGGTGAAGATAAGGGAGTGCTCATTTTTCTCAGTGTTGCAGAAAGAAAGGTGAGGATAGAAACAGGCTATGGTGTTGAAGGGATACTGCCGGATGGTCTTACTGGCAGCATCCTGGATGAGTATGTAGTCCCTTACCTCAGACAGAATGAATACGGGAAGGGGCTTTTAAACGGCATGCTTGCCGTAAGCCAGATTATTGCCAAAGATGCCGGGGTAAAACTTGGGGACGGCTACCAACCCGTTCCCGTACATACACGACGGGCGAAACAAAGAGGTATCGGGCTGTTGCCGTTTCTCTTCTTCTTTTTTATTTTTCTACTCATATCCAGGAGACCGGGCGGCCTCCTGCCCTTTTTAATCCTCATGGGAATGTCCGGCAGAGGCGGAAGCTATGGCGGCAGCTTTGGAGGAGGGTTCGGCGGCGGATTCGGGGGCTTTGGCGGTGGTTCAAGCGGCGGCGGCGGAGCAAGCAGGGGATTTTAAAGTGAAAAGTATCCAGTAGCCAAGAGTCAGGAGTCAGAAGAATGAAAATTAAATATTCTGGATTCTGATTTCTGAATTCTTTCATTTAATGGAGAAATTATGCCTAAGATACCAAATAATCCCGAAGAAATTTTTCAGGAGTTCATTGCAGAGTACCAGCAGGTTTTTGGCTCTGATCTTGTTTCCATCATCCTTTATGGCAGCGCC
>CAIYCZ010000386.1 GCA_903924805.1 uncultured delta proteobacterium
ATACTCTATGGCGGAAGCGTTAAGCCGGAAAACATAGATGAGCTCATGGCAGAACCTGACATTGACGGAGCACTGGTGGGCGGAGCAAGCCTGCAGGCCGAGTCATTTACCCGGATTGTTAAGTTTCAGGCAAAATAAACATTAGGGATTGATTTTTCCAGAAAACAGTGTATAGTTCGTAGACTATTAAAACACCACAGAGCACATTGTTCTCTGTGGTTTAGTTTTAAGACTATCTCAGAGTAAAGGAAGTATTTTATATGCATGTGTTGTTAGTTTTAGTTCATACTATTGTGTGCGTAGCCCTTATACTGATAGTGCTTTTACAGACAGGCAAGGGTGCCGAGATGGGGGCAGCTTTTGGCGGGGCATCCCAGACGATTTTCGGCGGTGCCGGACCCGCACCATTTCTGACCAAAATCACAACAGGCGCTGCCATCATTTTCATGATAACTTCACTTGCCCTGGCGTATGTGTCCTCACATCCACAGGGCAGATCAATCATGAAGGACGTGAAGCCTGTGCCTGCCGCACCTGCTTCACAGCCTGCACCTGCTCTGCCGGCCGGTACTGCTCCCGGCAGTGCTGAAAATAAGGCACAGCAGCCAGCTCAGGCAGCTCCTGTTCCAGCGCCGTCTCAGAAAGCACCGGTAGGAAAATAATAACGACGCAGATTTGCGCTGGTACCCGCATACATTAACCGCTGAGCACGCAGAGAGGTTGTTTCTTAAGCGTTCTTCGCGGTGAAACGGTGCGTTTATCAGTGTCTAAGAATAAGTTTTATACCAGTGCCGAAGTGGTGGAACTGGTAGACACACCATCTTGAGGGGGTGGCGGGGCAACCTGTGGGGGTTCGAGTCCCCCCTTCGGCACCACGAATATAAAAAAGGCGCAATCAATAAACGATTGCGCCTTTTTTGCTTTAGTGTCCTAAGACGGCCAGACTATGCAGTGCCGCGTTTGACGCCGCAACTTTATATATCTTCCTGATCCCGGAGCATACACGCACTACCCATGCCAGTTTTTGTTTACTATCTTCAGCGTACCGTAAAATTTAACTTGACAAAATTACATATTGTGGATAATTACTAATTAGTAATTTATACTAATATGAAAATATCCAAAAAAGACCTCAC
This sequence comes from uncultured delta proteobacterium, assembly GCA_903924805.1. Classification (GTDB taxonomy): domain Bacteria; phylum Desulfobacterota; class WTBG01; order CAIYCZ01; family CAIYCZ01; genus CAIYCZ01. The sequence continues at coordinate 1,137 of CAIYCZ010000386.1, forward strand.
AGAAAAAATACGAAACTGCGGCCTGAAGCCCACGTCTCAGAGAATAGCAATCTTACTGCAGCTTCTTTCAAGGCGGGATCACCCGAGCGCAGATGCTGTTTATCAGAGCCTGAAGGATGAGTACCCATCACTTTCGTTAAATACCATCTATATGAACCTGGAAAGCTTTGCAGAGAAAGGCATTATTACCAAGATAAATGTTCTTCATCAGTCAGCACGGTTTGATGGCGATATCAGCTCTCATCATCACTTTGTGTGTGTCCGCTGTAAAAAAATTATCGATCTGCACAATATGAAAATACCAAAAATTAAGATTCCTAAAGAGCTCAAAACAGCAAAAGTATATTTTCATCAATTAAGAATTAACGGGATATGTGAGGACTGTTCAAACTAACAACAGGTAACCAAGAAAGGAGGGCAGTATGACATTAGAAGAATTAAACCAGTTTTTTGAATCGCACAAGTACATCGAATGGCAGGAAGATACGGACGCAATGCTGTTCAGAAATGGTAATCTCGCCTGGTATCAGGAGGAGGCGCAAAGGGCAACACGGGTGACCATGGGAAAATTAAAAGAAATCACCCCTGACCAACTCCTGCAGCATATCAACCGCGGACTTGATGTTGAATGTATAACGCGGATTACCGGATATTTTGCTAAAACGCGAAGCTTTAATCCGGGCAAATTGGCGGAACTCAAAGACCGGAATAGGCAAGAGGTGTAAAAAGAGTTTGTGAGTTAAGGAGTTGCAGAGTTGCGGAGTTAAAAAACCCATACTCGCAACTCCTGAATTCTTCAACATAAGAACAACAATGTTCTCTATGGTTTACTATTAAATTTAAGAAAGGAGTAAAGAAGATGAAGAAATGGAGATGCACGGTATGTGGTTATGTTCATGAGGGACCGAACCCGCCTGACAAATGCCCCGTTTGTGGCGTTTCTAAAACCAAGTTTGAAGC
>CAIYCZ010000387.1 GCA_903924805.1 uncultured delta proteobacterium
AAAGCGCTGCTTATTACCCTGTCAGCAGAAGAGGCGGCTGTTGCCCACGCCGTGATTAATGTTGAGGTCGTAAACACCTTTACAGGTGGCGGCGCGCAGAATCTGACGGTGAACAACGGGCTTTCCGGCCAGACGCTTCTCATAAATTATTCACTGACAGGGGGGAGCGAGCAGAGTTACGGCACGGCTGCTCAGTGCATGGTGTCCTTGCAGATATTTAAGCCGGATAACACGTCCTATCTCACCGATCAGCCCATTACCTCAGCGCTTAGTTACATAGAGATAAAAAATGCTGAAGCGGGGAAGTGGACGTACCGGATAACAAATAGTTGCTCTATGGACCAGCAATACAGTATTTCAACTTCGTCCTCAGGCACCGGCCTTATTTCCGGCATAGTCATTGATGTGGCAACCGGGGTAGAGATTGACAATGCTAATATCAGCACTGACGGGGGCGGCTCAACTGCTACTGCCGATGGCTACTACTTCCTGGTACAGCCTGCGGGTGTCTTCACCATTACTGCGTCCGCTGCCGGGCACAGCTCTGCAACCCAGTCAGTAAATATTCAGTCAGGAGGTTCGCTGGAAGTGAATCTGTCCCTGGGTGTTTCAGGCGGTAACGATGGTGGATGTCCTGTGTCGCTTGCATTGCATCAGGAATCAGCACCGGTAAGAGCGCTGCGCGTTTTCAGAGATGCGTATCTCAAACAATCGCCAGCGGGAGAGCGCTATATCCGGATCTATTATCAGTATGCAGCAGAGGTATCCGGCATGTTCAAAAAGAATCCCGAACTTAGGGAAGAGGCGCGACAGGCTCTGCTGATGGTGCTGCCGGCAGTTAAAAGGTTGCTGAGCGGGGAATCTGCGGCCCTTGATAGCGTACAGAAAAATAGTATAAAGAAGTGCCTGGAAACAGTTAAGGCTAAAGCAGGAGGAGATTTAAAGAGGGAGCTTGAAACATTTATGAATGACCTGGATACAGACAAGCTGTTTCACCACTGATGGTTTTGAGAATTGCATTTTTATGCTGAAATAAATACGGGTGATTAAAATTATTTGACATTTACGTAAGAATAGGGTATTTTTTATATGATGTAGTGTGATGTAGTGGTTATTAAAAATCGGATTGTACCACTGATCGTAACTATAGGGTGCAATCCGATTTTTTTATACCCCCCTCAAGATAGGCCCTGAATCGGGTTCTGGTCTGGAGAATTATACGGTCAAGAAAGGAGATAGACAATGATTTGCCAAACTTCTAAACAAGGAATTGAATGCTTTTTTATGGCCAAGAAGGGATGTACCTACAACGGAGGCACATGCTATGCGGTCATTGAGAACTGTACGGGATGTGAACGCATAGTAGAATACCCGACAGGCAAATATTGTTCATCCTATCCTCAACCTGAACTGAAATGGAATGCAGGGATCTGCAACTTTGCATCCCATGTAAAGGTTGAGGTTGCAAAGGATGACAAGAAGGTCAACGCGTTAAAAGCATCAAAACGAAAAGCTGCTGGAAAAATGTAATAGCGCTGCTCCGGTGGTTAATCTGCTTTCCTCTATCGGGAGCAGGTTAACCATGCTCCGTTGTTTCACTCTGTACCGCCTGCTGTATCAGTACCATTTCTTCTTGAGCATCTCTTCCTGCAATGAGCAAATACCGTTCAAGCATCTTACCATAGCCATGTATGATTGCCGGGAGCGCATGTGCCGCGAATTGAAGACTATCAGGAAGCACTCCGCCTGGCGGAGGATGCGCTAAAGTGCGCCACTATATCTGATGTGGCAAAACGGGCGGGCGCTGATTTCGCGCTTCTGGAAAATGGAGCGGCTGCGCTACGGCTCTCATTTTTTACCGAGCCAGTCTGTTTTCGGATCGGTAAAACGCTTGTGATAGAAAAAGGACAAGCGGGCACAGAAATTCCCATTCAGGAAAAAATTATTCTCTGCCACTACCTGTTGCATGCAACGGGCAATCCGCCAACCGGCACGATCATTACCTTTCGCCAGATTCCTGATGGCCATTTCTATGATGAGGCTTTTCAGAGAAGGACCCGGGATCCCTTCCTCTCACGGTTTGGCAGCAATCCTGATCTGTTCCGAACATGTGCATGGAGTCTGGGTGCAACACCAGTTGCCATGGGCGATGCAGGGATGGCATTTCAGGTTCTCCCGCGCATTTCCATCCAGCTTATTTTATGGAAAGGAGACGAAGAACTGTCTCCGCAAGCTACCCTCCTCTTTGATAACACTATCCAGCACTATCTGCCTGCAGAAGATATAGCAGTCTTAAGCGGTATGCTTGTCTTCCGGCTGATAGGTAGTGCTCACGCCATGAAAGCAAACAGAAACAGTACAAAAGGATAGAACAAGCCCTACGATATCCTGCCGGTTAGAAAAATCAGGGGCTACACGTGGGCAGGGTCTACCGTGGTGGGGTTTTTTTAAAGACGCCCTATGCTGTTTTTTTCTGTGTTCTCGACCATGAGTTTGAAAAACCATTTCTATGCAAAAACCTAACCGGAAATTACTGGGTTTTATTAGTGTTTTTAGTTGTTCTACAGGAACTAATTAGGTTAGTATGGTGCCTCACACGTAATGAAAACTGTGTTTTTATAAAAGATTTAGATAGGGGGAAGCATGATGAAAGCATATGAATATATTGCCGAGGTTTTATCGGACGGACACTTGTCTATTCCTGATAACATAAAGCAGCAAATCAAGCCTTCCGAAAAGGTTCGCGTTATGGTGCTGCTCGAAGATGACGATGCTTCATGGGCCAAGCTCACCATGTCGGAGTTTTTTCGGGGTTATTCCGACAAGGATGCCATATATGACAACCTATAGCTTCGGTGATGTTATTCTTGTGGGTTTCCCTCACACCGATCTCCAGAGTATCTCAAAACGGCCGGCGCTTGTCCTGTATGACGCAGGTGATCAGGATGTTTTAGTGGCCCGCATAACAACCCAGGAATATACAACCGATGCCGATTATAAAATCAAAAACTGGCAATCAAGCGGCCTCCTTGCTGCTTCATATGCACGCCTCGGCAAACAGGCCACCATTGAAAAACAGCATGTAGTTCGTTTACTTGGAAAAATAAATGCCCTCGAAACAGAAACTATCAAGACGCTTCTGAAAAAAATGTTCGGCCCGTAGAAGCACTCATCGCTCGTTACTCAACGCCCAGCATTCCTGTGCCCTCTGCCTTTTAAAATTAGCCACTGAAACACACAGAACAACACAGAATATTTTTATTTTAAAACTTCAGTGACTTCTGTGAAATTCTGTGGCCTGTTTTTTTAAACTAAACCACAAAGGCACTAAGAGCACAAAGTCTTTTTCTTGGAGTACTTTGCGCCTTGGCGGTTATTTTTGTCCATAAATCCATCTCGGCGTTGCACTCACTGGGCCATGCATGGTTGAGGTACCGTTTAGGTCAATGTCTTCCAGCTTATAATAATACTTCCTGCCATTCTTCACATCCTTATCCACAAATTCATAAGATGCACCTTGTGTGGCAGAGCCTTGAGCGGGGATTAAAGAAGCATTTATTTTTATATATTCTCCGTCCTCTGCTTCTGAACGGTAAAGGTTCAACCCTGCATTGTCGATTTCTGATTCTGTAGACCATGCAAGAATAACTTTACCTTTTTGTGGGGTGACTATAAAACTTGAAAGCTCAATTGCAGTAGGTAGTGCTGTTGTTGTAGATGATGAAATTGTGGTAGTGGTTGTTGTTGGCGTGTCAAGTATAACGCCCTTGACTTTTAGCGTAGCTCCTGAAAATTGGATTTTGCAATTCCTGTTGTCTGCTGTCCAAAAAAACAACTGGGCATGTAATCCATCGGTTATATTCATTTCCGAATTAATTGCCCTTGTAATTGCATTTAGTGAGGGATAAGCACTCCCAGATCCAAGTGTGAAATCATATGTGGCGCTGAAAGTGTAATTGTTTGAACCATTTGGTCCACCGATGATAGGATCGTATTGCGTTTGGGCATTTCTTGTATACCCAGATACTGGATCAACATGTGTTTTTAAAAACTGCCCCTCTGGCAGTGTTATATCACTCCCGTTCAGATGAACCTCAATATCAAAATTTGTAACGTCCCCTAGGCTTGTACCTGGAGCTGTAACTTCTATGAAATCAACTCTGATTTTATGACCAGCAAATGAAGTGTCTATTTTTTCTGGAGAGAAATAATAATCGAAGCCGTTTACCTGAGGAACAGGTTGCCAACCATAAATTTGGAATGAATTAGGCCAATTAAAGGTGGCTTCAAAGGACTCAGGAGTTTGGCCTATTGTAGTAGTTGTAGTGGTCGAGATATCTGACGATTTGAAAGCAATGTGAGTTGGATGCGATAGTCCAGAAGCAAAGACTCCAATAAATTCGCCTGTGTATAAATATTCTAAAATCCGGTTGCCGTTAAAATCTGCCACAAAGAGATGATGATTTTCAGGATTAAATGTTATCCCA
>CAIYCZ010000388.1 GCA_903924805.1 uncultured delta proteobacterium
TAAGAAGCACATAACAGAACGCTCAATTGAATAGCATATATTGTGACCCGCTGGTACTTTTGGCAGATTTTAAATAGGAATACATAATGGCGAGAATCATGAGCTACACCTTTGAGCGCCTGACGAAGAAGTATCGAAAGCCGGTTATTGATATCTTCAATTACTACATTGAGAACAGCTTTGCTGCGCACCCTGAAGCAGCGATGGAATATGGCTGTTTTGATATATTCATGGAGATGGCGAAAGGGTATCCATCGCTGGTGGCGAAGGCAGAGACAGGGGATGTTGTTGGCTTTGCCTTTTTACATCCCTACCACCCAGCAAGCACCTTCAATCGCACTGCAGAGATAACATATTTCATTCTGCCGGAGCACACCGGGAAGGGGCTTGGGAAAATCATACTTGACCGCTTTATTGAAGAAGCGCGAAAGCTCGGCGTGGACAACCTGCTGGTAAACATTTCCTCACATAACAGAAAAAGCCTCACGTTTCACCGTAACTATGGATTCAATGAGTGCGGAAGATTTCGCAAGGTTGGAAGGAAATTTGGCAAGAGCTTTGACGTTGTCTGGATGCAGAAGCGGATATAATCAAGGCAAAAAGGTTAAGAGGCTAAAAGGCGAAGAGGTGATTTTCGATACGTAGCAGGGACAAGTAGCAATGGTCAAGATTTTTCCTTGTCCCATGACCCTTAGACATCTTTTTGGCCTATTAACCCATTGACCTTTTCACCTTCTATTTTTAAAAATATAGTATCTCCCCCGTAATATTTTCCTCAAGCGTCAATATCCCCATTGATTGAAAAGGTGCAAAGCGTGAATCAGTCGGGCTGCCGGGATTAAAGAGAAGCAGCCCGTTTTTAAATTCATTTTTTACCCGGTGGGAATGGCCGTAGATGATGGCGTCAAGCCGTTCACCTTTAAAGGCTGCCAGTATCCTATCTTCAAGTCCCGCAGGGCTCCCGCTGCCATGGATTACTCCAATCGCAAACCCGCCAAGAGTTATGATGCGCTTAGCCGGAAGCATGCTTCGAATCGAGACTGAATCCATATTCCCCCAAACGCCATAAAAATCAGCAAAGGATTGCACTGTTTCAACTACTGCCTCAATTTGATAGTCACCGGCATGTATGATGGCATCTGCCGTTTCTAAAATTTTGCAGACTCTTTCAGGAAGTTCTGCAGCAGCATGGGGAATGTGGGTATCTGATAATACAGCTATCTTCATGGTCTTAATTTATTGGATTTATTTAAACTTCAGGCACCTTTCTCTTACGCGCGCTGATACGCTTCCGCCAGATTTCAATATTCCCTGCCATTAACACCAGTAACGGTGCATCTACCGACAGCCTGAACCGGTTGTTTTCCCCGAATTCGATAAGCGAAGAGACGAGCAGTGTGTATGCGTGAATAAGCAGGCAGAACAGGCAGACGACAGCGAGGGCAGCCGGGATATCGCTATCCTTTCGCAACAGGTTGATTACGGTGCTGATGTAAAACAGAAGTAACACAATGGTGATGACCATGGTCCTGTCCCACCAGCGCGGATCATTGAGCTTGCTGACGACCCCGGTAAATCCGAAGAACAGGAACCGGTACATTTTGTCCAGCGGCTCAAGAATTTCCATATTCCTCTCTTGAATGCCGCGCACGGAATCTGATGAATACCACAGGGTCAGACTGTAGGAGCCGGCGGTTTGAAAGAGAAAAAGAGCAGGGTTGCA
>CAIYCZ010000389.1 GCA_903924805.1 uncultured delta proteobacterium
ATTGTTAGGGTCACCCCTACTATCTTAAGGAGGTATTTTATTTTTCACAAGCTGCTATCTCTCTCCATCCTGCATAGCATAGCTTGGACCCATCAGCGTAGCTGATGGTTTATGGTGTTCAATTAAGATGATCTGAGCGGGTTGTTGCTCCGTGGCACTTCTTTATCACCAGCAGTGCTGCCTGGCGCATTGCTGCGGAGGTGTCTGCGCCGGGACGCTGCGCCTGAATCTCTACGTAGAATCTTTTGCCGTGAAACAGCAGATACTGGTCAGTTGCGCATGACTCAGCTTCGATATGCGCCGAAACGCATGCAGGGTCTTTCTTGGATTTAAAGATACCCAGCGCGCCAAGATCACCGCCCATATCATAAATATCCATTGTGAAGCGATTCCGGCCGTCAGCTGCAGAGGCATATTCAGCTCCATACAGCTTTACAAAATGGTAGGCAATGAACTGGTCTGCCGCACCGTCAATATAGCTATAGAGATTTGCCGGCAGATAGGTATACGGCTTGCCCTGCTGCTGCCAGCCGCTGATTTCATCAACGCCCGGCAGCAACTGCTCTATCTTTACCGGCTCTATCCAGACGCCGGGTGCAGGGGATGATACCAGCAGCACCGCAGCGCTGCACAGCATCGCAATCTGCATCAGCCGGTTAATCTTTCTGCCCCGGTCAGGTAAAAAGCTTATGCGCATACCGCATCCTTTCTGCTATTTGTATGCCATTCACGCAGCGGCAGGTAGTATCAGAGCAGGTTAAACAGGACAGGGCATTCTTTGTGCTGTCTAATCCATGATAGGTTGAGCAGGCCAGTGCTATATCTCCATATCCTTCATAATACATGAGCGCGCGGTTGATGGTCTGGATTGCCGTCATGTTTGTGCACGTTCCGGAGCACGCTCCGCACCTGCAGCAGTAACGGTCTTTAATGGCAGCATAATATGCATGCAGCACCTTCCGTTCACTCCAGCCAAATTTTTTATGCAGCGCGCCCGCATTCTCCACCACCTGCTCTATGTTCACCATCCCGGGGATGGCGCAGTCAACAAATTCTTTCTCCAGCACCCAGCGCAAAGCAGCCTGGAAAGGGCTCAATGAGCCGCTGTAAGCTCCCTTATATCCGCCGGCCTGGGTTTTCATGGCGATAATGCCAACGTTTTCTTTTTTTGCTTTTTTCAATGCCGCACCATGCTCCTGCGGACTCTTAAAATTAAGTGCTGCCAGAAACACGTCATAAAACCTTGTCTTTAAACCAGCGTCTACGACATCAACAAACGTGCTTCCTTCATGAAATGAGATACCGACAAAACGCGCCTTCCCCTCTTTCTTCACCTTTTCGAGAAACTTCAGCATGGGCTCATGAGTTGCCCAGGCAGGTTCTACAATATTATGCAGAAACAGCACATCAACATAATCAGTCTGCAGCCGTTTGAGGCTTAAGGCCATTTTTTCTTCCATGACCTTCGGGTCGTTCATGGGCATCTTTTCCTTGGACCTGAAACTGGACACTGGGGCAATCTTGGTAGCAATAAAGACCCTTTTCCTGCCGTAGTCTTTAAGCACCCGTCCCAGCATCTCCTCGTTTCTGCCATTCTGATACATGTGGGCTGTATCAAAATAGTTGATCCCCAGATCCAGTCCCTTGAATAACACTGACGGGTCTGTCAGCGTCATCACACCAAAGCTCACTGCTGATACCTTCAGCCCGGTTTTCCCCAGGGTGCGGTATTCCATCTGAGAAGCATTTTTCATTACCGGCGCGTCTGTCTTCTGTGCACGGGCAGATGGTGCGCCCATCGAATTGAGCACCAGACCGGCACCTGCAACTGATAAGCTTACATCCTTTAAAAACTCCCGACGACTCACTTTTTTTGCAGCCATGGTTGACCTCACGACAGATGATTACTTCCAGTAGAACCGCAGTGTTTTCTGCCCCTTCTTATCAATGCTGACAACCTGCTGCTGGGTTTTGCCCGTCAAGGTTGCAGAGACCGTATAGTTCCCGGACGGAATATTGGTGTAGAACCATGGCCCTTCTGAAACGCCATCAAGCACTTTCTTGCCGGTGCTGTCGCTGATTCTGACCTCCACGTCTGCAAGGAATTCTCCTCCCTGTATGGCAAAGATGAGTTTCAAGCTGTAATCCCTGCACCGGGCACTCAGGGCCTCCCGCTCATCAAGGCCAATCCCGCCGCTCATATAAGGGATTCCCTCATAATATTTTTCGCCACTTAAAAAAGTCGGCTCATCAGCAGAAAGGCACAGCGTCACACACCCGCAGACTATAATAATAAGGCCAATAACTGTTATACTGTTTTTTTTCATCTTTGCTACCCTCCTTTTGCTCAGATTATTGTCAAAACCTAACCACAGAGGACGCAGAGAAAATATTATATTTCAAGAAGTTAACGGGATTTATTGCCTCCCCTCTGTGTCCTCTAAACTCTTAATCTCTTTATCTTTTAAAATCCACCCAGACCCTCCTTTAGAAAAGGAGGGGTAATAATTCCCCTCTTTTTAAAAGAGGGGTTAGGGGAGATTTTGTAATCCTGTCAAATCCCCCTTGATCCCCCTTTAAGAAAAGGGGGAAATTCTGCCTGAAAAAAGGCAGTCAGTTTTTCTTTAA
>CAIYCZ010000390.1 GCA_903924805.1 uncultured delta proteobacterium
CCTTGCACTTTGAACCTGAAACTTTAAACTTTAAACCTTTGTAACAGGGAGGTCCATCATGATCTGGAATGAAGAATTTGAAACGCTTCCGCGGGAAGCCCTTGAGGCCCTGCAGCTCAAACGGCTGCGGGCAACTGTTGAGCGCGTGTACGCAACAGTGCCGTTCTACAAGAAAAAGTTTGACGAGATGGGCATTAAGCCCTCTCACATAAAGACCCTCAAGGATCTGCAGATTCTGCCCTTTACCGTTAAGAATGACCTGCGGGATAACTATCCCTTTGGCCTGTTCAGCGTGCCCATGGAACAGGTGGTGCGGGTGCATGCCTCCTCCGGCACAACGGGGAAGAATATTGTCGTTGGCTACACAAAGCGTGATATTGACACCTGGGCAGAGCTGATCGCCAGAACCCTGTCATGCGCCGGTGTGCACCGGGGAGACATAGTCCATAATGCATACGGGTACGGCCTGTTTACCGGCGGGCTGGGGCTTCACTATGGCGCGGAAAAGATAGGTGCTTCAGTCATTCCCATTTCCGGTGGAAATACCAAGCGGCAGATCATTATCATGCAGGACTTCGGCCCGACGGTTATTACCTGCACGCCCTCCTATGCGCTCCATCTTGCGGAGGTGGCAGAGGAGATGGGAATAAATCCTGGCAAAGATTTTAAGCTGCGGGTAGGGTGCTTCGGTGCAGAGCCATGGTCAGAAACGATGCGCCAGCAGATAGAGAAAAAATATAATATTGACGCCATCGATATTTTTGGCCTGAGCGAGGTTATCGGCCCCGGCGTCTCAAGCGAGTGCCTCGAGGCCAAGTCCGGACTGCATGTTTTTGAAGACCACTTTATCCCTGAAATTATCGATCCCGATACGGGCAAAACTCTTCCCTATGGTGAAAAAGGGGAACTGGTCTTTACCTCCATTACCAAAGAGGCCTTTCCGGTGATACGCTACCGTTCCAGAGACATATCGGTCCTGTATCCTGAAATATGCAAATGCGGCAGAACCTTTGTGCGCATGCAGCGGGTGACCGGGAGGAGTGATGACATGCTCATCATACGCGGAGTTAATGTTTTTCCCTCCCAGATTGAGAGTGTCCTTATGCAGATTGAGGGCGTGGAGCCCCACTACCAGCTTATTGTTGACCGGGAAGGAAATCTTGACACGCTGGAAGTGCAGGTGGAAGTGAATGAAAAGGTGTTTTCAGATGAGGTCAAGCAGCTTGAGCGCCTTGAGAAGCGCATTGAAAAGGATATCAAGGAGCTGTTTGGCGTTACCTGCAAGTGTTCGCTGGTTGAGCCCAAGAGCATCCAGCGCAGCGAGGGCAAAGCAAAACGGGTCATTGATAAGAGGAAAATATAACGAGTTGATGAGTTGTGGAGTTGGAGAGTTCTGGGGTTTATTTTTTAAACTCCTCAACTCCTGCACTCCGCAACTCCCTAACTGGAGGAATTAATTATGAAAGTAGATCAAATATCCATTTTTCTGGAAAACAAGTCGGGACGGCTTGCCGAGGTTACCAGGGTGCTGGGCAAAGCCGGCATTAATATCAGGGCCCTTTCTCTTGCGGACACATCAGACTTTGGCATTCTCAGGCTTATTGTCAACGACAGCGCCAAAGCAGTTGACGTGCTCAAGACAAATCAGTTTACGGTCAGTATGACCCAGGTCGTGGCGGTTGAAGTAAGCGACCGGCCGGGAGGGCTTGCACACATCCTTGACATCCTGGAGCAGGAAAAGATTAACGTGGAATATATGTATGCATTTGTGGAGCGGAGCTCAGACAATGCAGTCATTATTTTCCGGTTTGATGAAACAGACAGGGCAATTAAGGCACTCACCGCAAAGGGAATAAGGGTGCTTGAGGGGAAGAAGGTATATTGCCTGTAACAAATGCGGAATGAGGGTTCAGTGCTGAGTGCTGAGTAAAGAGTGC
>CAIYCZ010000391.1 GCA_903924805.1 uncultured delta proteobacterium
CCCACTCCGATCTCAAGCATGCTCTGCGGGTTCAACTCTAAAACAGTATAGATCTGATGCCAGTAACTTCCCCAGCGATCCTGCGTGCAGTATTTGGTAAAATTATATGCTGTTTTATCGACCTGCTTCTTCATAGAATTCACCATATCCAAATCCGGAATGTTTTGAAACCAAAAAATGCAGAGGGGACATGTTTGCGTTTGAATTCATGCCTGCCCGGTGGCAGCATCAGAAACCTGCTATGGTCATATCACGCTATGGTCATATGCCGTTGACACATAAAAACCTTTATCCTATACTTGACTTAGATGCGAGCTGTCTTTTTCAAACAGACGTGCCGGTTAACCCGTAACGGTGCATAACCGCACCCATGCAGGAGGAATCATATGAATGTTCTTATTATTGGGGCAACAGGAGATGTGGGCAGCGAAGCAGCAAAGATTGCCGTTGCAAAGGGGCATAAGGTCCGGGCGCTGGTCAGGAGCACTTCAAACAGAAACAAACTCGGGGACGCAAAAAACAAGGTTGAGTTCTGTGACGGGGACATGCTTGACCAGGCATCTCTTGCACGTGCATTGACCGGCATGGGGGGAGTTATAGTATCAATCCGCCTCACCCCCGGAGAAATGAAACAGGGCCGCTCCTACCAGGACGTGGAAGCCACCGGAATAAAGAACATCGTTGCGGCTGCACAGCAGAAGGGGGCGAAGAAAATAATTCACGTGTCGGCAGCCGGCGTCGGGCCACACTGCGTATCTGATATGTACCAGGCAAAGCATCAGGCTGAGGAGACAATCAGGAATTCGGGCCTGGACTATACGATCTTTAAGCCCTCAGGCATGTTCAAGGATTTTCAGTTCTTCCACATTCCCACGGTCATAAAACTCGGTGAAACCAGCAAATGGCCAACCAGTCCCATTGAATTTCACATGAACCCCCTGTCCCACATTGACCTTGCACAGTGCATGGTCAATGCACTTGAGAACCCGAAAGCATCCAGCAAGACCCTGGAAATAGGTGGCCCTGACTGCATTACCCAGGGTGACCTTCTCAACATGATTGCCAGGGAGGCAGGCATAAACACCCATTATACCACGGGGGTTTCAAAGGAGCAGCTTATCGCCAGGATAAAGGAAAATCCCCAGAAAGCATTTTTTACTGCTGAACAGCTGCAGGATTTCCTCATTGATAAAAAGATCGACCACAGCGTAATAAAAGACATATTTGGAATAGAGTTTCAAAGAGTTGGAGAATACCTGAAAAAAGCCGTTCCGGAAGTGAAAGCTGCACTGGCTCAAAAAGCCTTATAGCTCCCTTCTGATCAGTGAAGAAATCTCTTAATTTTGTTAATAGGATTATGGCTTTAGTTCATAAGCTTCCAGAACCCGATGCACATGCTTCGGCACCAGCGTTGCAAGCAGTTGAGGATAATTCTCCTTAACAAAGTAGTAATTTCTGATCAGATGCGTCTCGATTGCATAGCGCACAAATTCAAGGCCGCGCGGGCCTGTCTGGTAAAGGCGTTCTGCCATATGCAGGCCGTCCTCTATCGACATCGGTCCTGCCATTTGCATTTCATCTTTACCATCGCCACGAAATTTTTTAGCATATTGTTTCACAAAAGCCGTTCGGTCACCCTCTGATGTTTCTGGAAATGTTTCAAGCTCGCCGGCAATGAGCTTTCGCAACTCCTCGCCTTTATTCGTCCTGACAAGTACCCACTGATACATTTTCTCAATATCAAGCGGTGCACCAAAATATCCGACCGTGATATCGGCAAGGCTGTTACAATAATCAAAGCAGCTCCTGCAGCACGAGGTCAGAAGCTCCGCGCTGGAGATTTCCTTTGGCAGGCTGAAGAACGGCACCCTCTCAAGGGAGCCATCCACATGCCTGAGATGTACCGTAAAGTCCTGCATAAATTCATAATGCCGGACTGTTTCATGGGATCGGGAGATCTTGCTGAGAATGAACCGGAAATGCTTCGGGTTCACGTTATCAGTGCAGGGAATGCCAACCACGTACAGTTCCACATCCCTGAGATAAGGGAATCGCCGCTGGAACTCGCGCGCGTTCTGGACATGGCAGGAGGCCCCAATCACCAGTAGCCGTTTAATGCCCTGCTTATAGGCTTTTTCAAGGGAGGCAAGCGTCTGAGCCAGAACCGGCTTGCTGCCGCCACTGGCTAAAATCTCTGCTGTTGAGCGGGCAAGCACCGGCATTGGGAAAAAGTAGTCTTCAGGGCTGCGATGAAGTGTTGCCACCGCATCCACCAGGCCCGTCTCAAACGCTTTCCTGGCAATGCTGGTTATGATACCGGTAAACTGGATATCGGGCAGCGGGTTCTTCATGCGCCCGACAAAACGCTCTCTGCTGATACCAAACAGCATCTCATCAGGGTCATCCTGAGCCCGCTCCCGCCCGAATACAGCGACCTCCTGTTTGCCGAGCCAGCCGATGGTAAAGACGCAGCCCTGAATGCTTTCCTTCACAGACCAGCTATTAACCATGCACAGGCCGCACAGGCTGCACAGTCTTTCCTTTGCTTGATTATCTGCAGGTTTCATTGCTGTAGATTCCATACCTTGAATATTTTAAAATAAAAGCTATCAGCTATTGCCTCTGTGCTCTCCGGTGGTTAGTAGTTAAAGTCCGTATGTGCTGAATAGATCACGGCTGCAATACTCGTCAGAATTAAAACGCTCGTTGGCCTTTTCATCCGTGAGCCAGGCAATTTCAGTTCCGTGCTTATCGTCCTTCAGAATATTTTCTACCAGAAACGGCGTAACGGTCTCCACGGTATCCGCCAGGCAGTTGTAAACTGCTTTGACGGTTTCCAGCTGTTCCGGATTCATCTTGCGCATGTCTTCAATCAGAAAATCGGTTACCACGATACCGGGGCTTAAAAAACCAACCTGTACCGGCACTTCTTCTGTTTCCTCAATTAATGCTTCGGTAAAATACTTCACCGCCCGTTTGGTTGTCCCGTATATCATAAGGCCGGCCCGCTTGCGGTCATCGCTGCCATGCCCCTCAAGATTATAAATATGACCACAGCCCTGTTCCATCATCCCCTGCAGGGCAACCTTGCAGCCATACACAAGACCCGTTATGTTTGTGTTGATGACCGGGCTTATTTCCGCGGGGTCCAGCTCAACAAATAATTTTGTGGTATGGGTAATCCCGGCATTGTTGATCCAGATATCCACGTTGCCAAATTTCTGTTTTGCCGCGTTCCACACGGCCTGCACCTGATTAAAATCAGTTACATCACCGGGCTGGCCGGCAACCTTATCAGCGCCATATATCCCGCCCAGCCGTTTCACTTCTGCCTCAACCTTACCCCTGCCGCGGCCACTGATAACAGCCGCGCACCCTCTTTTTAAGAATTCTGTTGCAAGCCCCAGCCCGATACCCCTGGTGCTGCCGGTAATAACTGCAACTTTCATGGTCAGCTCCTTAAAAATGAATTACCATTAGCTCATGCCAATGGCGTGAGGGCTCAGGGCTTCACGGCGTCCAGCGCTGGTACCGCCGGTATCCTTCTTTGGTAAAATCAACCGTGGCCATCGTAATCTGATCAATGTGGATTTTGGAAATAACAAAACTTCCTTTTTTGAGGCTTTCCCTGAACTGTTTCAGCCGTTCCTCCTTCTGCTGCGGGGTTGCGTCATTGGGAACCCTCCGCAGGGGCCGAGCGTTTGCCCCCGGGGATTATAGCCCCCGTCCCGGGCAATATCAATGAGGTGCTTGGGAAAGACGGACGGGCCGGGTATAATACCGGGGCGCTCGAAAACCGTGAGGAGGAC
>CAIYCZ010000392.1 GCA_903924805.1 uncultured delta proteobacterium
AACAGGCAATAGAGGGCTATGCCCAGGATAAGAGACAGTAGAATCATAATATCTTTGATTCTTTTTGCCGGGAATACCAGCGTAAGGCCCAGCGCAATCCCTGTTCCGAGCACCGCGCCGATAATAATAAACGGGAGCATCGTTCCTATGAGCACGCAATAGTACGGGAGATGCTGTTGATAGGCAATGCCGTAGGAGAGAAACACCGGCAGGCTGAACAGCAGAACCATCCAGGAGCTGTTGACCATGGTTTCCAGCAATTTTGTGAAATAAAGGCTTGCGCCATCGACAGGAGATGAAATGATGAGCTGCAGCTCTTCAGACATAAAAAAAGCTGACAAAGCGGTGATGATGTTACTGAATATGAGGAGGGATAAAAATGTGATGAAGACCATGGACAGAAGCTTGGCAGCAAGTATATCACCGAGCGCCTCGATTCCTTTAAGATATACCAGGACCCGGTAGAAGACGGCAAATATTCCTGCCCAGAAGCACAGTCCCAGAGTTATGCCCAGAGTCAGTTTGATTATACCACTGCGGTCACGCATGCTGAGCCTGTTTTTGAACCCGATAATTTTAGGGTAGAGCAAACACACGACCTGGTTCATGTCATGGCCTCAGCGTTTCTACCAGCTCTCCCAGTTCCTCTGCGCCGGTGAGTTTGAAAAATATTTCTTCAAGCCGTTTTCCCACGGCGCCGGACATCTCCTTTAGCTCTTTCACGTTTCCCACGGCAATTAATCTGCCGTCCTGTATTATGCCGATACGGTCACACATCTCCTCAGCAATTTCAAGCGTGTGCGTTGACATAAAGACCGTAACGCCGGCCTCGCACAGGCCCCTGAAAATTCGTTTCACCAGCTTTACGCCGGCCGGGTCAAGCCCTACCATGGGCTCGTCTACAATGAGCACCCGGGGCTTGTGGATGAGAGCTGACGACATGACTAAGCGCTGCTTCATCCCGTGGGAAAACCCCTCTATAAGCTCGTCTCCCCAGGGAGTAAGGTTAAACAGTTCAAGAAGCTGCGCGATGCGCCCCTCAGTGTCTTCTGGCGGCACATGGTAGAGTCCGCTGATAAACCGCAAAAATTCCTGAGCCGTGAGCTTGCCGTAGAGATAGGGACGGTCCGGTATAAAGCCGGTAATCCGCTTTGCTTCAACCGGGTTTCGGGCAATATCCCATGAGTCAATGACAGCGGAGCCTGAAGATGGCTGTATCAGTCCGGCCATTATTCTGATGGTTGTGGTCTTACCCGCTCCATTGGGGCCAAGAAATCCGAACAGCTCTCCCGGCGCGACTTCCAGGCACACATCATTGACGGCGACGAGCGCATTGAAACACTTGGTGAGATGACTGAGCTTAATCATGAAGACTCCAGCACATCTATTGCCATCCTGCCGACAATTTTCAATAGCGCTACCTGCTGCTCAATGCCGCCCTGCACAAAGGTAACGTGGGTGACGTCCGCGGGGAACTGGTTCATGGTGGGATCGATGCTGATCCACTTTCCAAGGTATATTTCGTTCCAGGCGTGGTAGTAAAAGCTGCCGTTGAGGTAGACAATGCCGGCACAGACGCGGCAAGGAATTCCCGCTGCCCGGCTGAGC
>CAIYCZ010000393.1 GCA_903924805.1 uncultured delta proteobacterium
AAACACCACTTAGGAATTGCGGACGAGTCACGAGCGACGAGTCACTGGTCACGGATAACGGGCCACGAGTCACGAGTCACGAGCGACGAGACACGATAAAGGGGATAGTATGAAGACGATTACCATAAATGCGCGGGGGCTGGCCTGTCCGGAACCGGTGCTGCTGTCTAAAAAGGCTCTTGATGAAATAGAGCATGGCGAAGTGGTGGTGCTTGTTGACAGTGAAACGGCAAAGGAAAACATTTCACGCATGGCTAAGCATGAAGGGTGCACGGTTTCCATAAAAAGTAAAAGCCACGATGCATTTGAGCTGCACCTGACCAAGGGGCATACGACAAAAAGCTCAAGGGCCCCGGAAGCAAGAGAAAAGGGTCATGAAGAACCGGTTGTTTATTTGTTTGATTCAGACTTTATTGGAACCAATCGTGAACTGGGAAAGGTTCTGGTTAACGGGTTTTTGAATGCCATCTCTTCACTTCCACATAAAAAAAGCACCATAATTTTTATCAGTAACGGGGTTAAGCTTACCACGCATCGGTCATATGTGCTTGAGACCCTTGAGAAGCTCAGGGACAGGGGATGTGAGATGCTCATCTGCGGCACCTGCCTTGATTATTTTAAAATAAGAGATAAAGTGAAGGTAGGAACCATCTCCAATGCCCTGGAGATTGTGCAGACGCTGACCGGCGCAGCTAAAGTGGTTACATTTTAGTGTACCTCTAAAAATGTCATTCCCGTGAAAGCTTGTCCTCGAATGTTTTAGTCGGGGACGGGAATCTATAACCAATTGAAATGAAAAATGGTAACCTCTCGCCAAGGCGCAAAGTAAAATGGACTCCCGCTGGAGTTTACACTCATGCAAATGGGTGCGGGAGTGACAGATTGGGAATTATTAGAGGTTCTCTTAATTTAAAAATCTCCCCTAACCCCTCTTTAAAAAAGAGGGGAATTAGTATCCCTCCTTTTCTAAAGGAGGGTCTGTGTGGATTTTAAAAGATAAAGAGATTAAGAGGGTAGAGGTCACAGAGGGAAGTTACCAGCATTGCTGTTAACTTCCTGAAATAAAAAATATTCTCTGAGTTCTCTGTGGTTACATTTTGACACTACTGCCGCACGGAAAAGGAAGGGACATGGCAAAAGGCAAGCTTGAAACAAATTATTCCATAGAAAATATTGCCCAGTCTATCGTGCGTGACAACCCCATTGGCAGGAAATACTCGCCGGAACAGAAACAGCAGCTCTATGCGGAAAAGCGCAAACTCCTGGACGGGCATCCGGAGCTTAAAAAACTGCTCTCCCTTGATCACCTCCACAGCTATCCCATCGCAATGACCAAAAAGATCGTCCGCCTGGAAATTGTTCCGCCTGAAATTGTTGTTGTAGACAGCAGAATCCAGGACATGTGTTACCTTCCGTACTGGATCTTTTACGGCTCAGGGGATGGCAGCTTCGGCCGGTGTTCCGGTGTCGGAGCTTTTTCCTGCTGCCCTCCTTTTAACCTCAAGGCAGAACAGGTTCAGGCACTTATGGACTCAGCAGATATTTTCATCGTGCTGCAGTCACGGCCGGCCATGAGCCTGAGCTCAGCTGACCCGGGAGCACAGTTCCGCATGCTCAATCGCCTTGCAGATGAGATTAATACGACAATGGGAAGAAATGCTGTTGTTCAGAAATTTGCCGGCGGACCCTGCTTTGCCTGCTTTCCCGAATCCTGCCTGTGCGAGGGGAAGTGCAGGGCACCCGATCTGAAAATCCCATCACTCGAAGGCATGGGGATCTGCGTTGACCAGCTGTGCAAGGATCTTGCTTTTTTAAGCGGAGACGCGGAGTGGAAAATCTCCTGGATTAAGGGGTTCAGCGCTCCGACCCAGACCCCTAAAAAATCCAAGGCAACGGTAGGGATGGCTATTCGATTAAATACTAAATTCTAAATCCTAAATCATGAATCACATGATGCATGAAACGTGGAGAACACATTTATGATTATAGATATCCATACCCACCTGTTTGGTAAGGGCTGGATTCCTAAAGAATTTTTTTACGGGGTCGCGCGGTTCATTACCTACGAATTTCGCAAACAGGGAATTCACGAAACCAATGAGGCAGTAGGCGACGGTCTCATTGAAAGCAACGACGATGCTCAGGCGGAAAGCCTCCTTTCTGAAATGGATGAAGCAGGGATTACTATGAGCGTCCTGCTTCCTGTTGATTTTGGCCTTGTCCTGGGAGATACTGAGGTTTCCATTGACGAGGTAAACAGACTGCATGCTGAACTGGCCCGCAAGCATCCGGACCGCCTTATAGCGTTTGCCGGCATCGATCCCCGGCGCGCTCATGCCGTTGACCTCTTTAAAAAATGTGTTCAGGAATGGGGCATGAAAGGGCTGAAGCTGCACCCCACCACCGGCTTTTATCCAAACCAGAAGGAAGTGTATCCACTCCTTGAAAAGGCCTGTGAATGGAAAATCCCGGTTCTCATTCATTCAGGCTCCATGATGGTGCCGCTCAGAAGCAAATATTCCCAGCCCATTTACTTTGATGACCTCGGCGCAGATTTCCCCGACCTTCCCGTTATTGCCGCCCACAGCGGCGGGATATTCGGCTACCAGCAGATGCTTTCAGTCATGACCACAAAACTCAATATCCTCGCAGACATTTCAGCCTGGCAGCTTACTGCAGTTAAAAATTACCCAATGTTCTGCAGGGCGCTCAGAGACCTCATGGACTTTGCAGGATGCGAGCGGATCTATTTTGGCTCTGACAGCCCGTCATTTCGCTCCTTCATGTCCAATAAGGACTGGGTACAGATGATTAAAGACCTGCCTGGCAGTGCTCCAGACGGAATACATTTTAAGGAAGAAGAAGTTTCAGCAGTGCTGGGAGGAAACGCGCAGAAGCTGTTGAACCTTTAAATAAAAGGGTCCGAGGGGCCTTGGATTCAAGTGGTCAAGGATAAAAAGGGTCCGAGGGGCCTTGGGTTCAAGGGTTCCAGTGAAGTACTTGCAAATGGCAGGGAAAAATATTTCACTCGAACCCAGGAACCCTCGAATCCTTGAACCCTTTATAAAAACAATCGGGGGACTGTGGAAATGAAGATTGTGGATTTTGTTGAGGATATGAAGAAGAGAGCCGCTAACGGATTGCTGGAAATCTCCGGAACCGGGAAATATACCAAAGAGACCGTTCTGTTCAAGAGCGGCAAGGCTGAAGTAATAACAGTACGGGGCGGAGCAATTGAGAAGGCGGCGATAACCCACCTGACGTTTAAGGGCCTTAAACCGCCGATCGGAGATAAGCCGGTTGACTACATGGTGTACCAGATGGAAATCTTCCCGGAAAACCCGTATTGCCCCATGGGCCACTTCAATACCGAATGGTCTCTGGAAGGACCTGGCCCTTATCACATGAATCTGGACCTGTTCCCGGCGCTCAGAGTTGAAGAAGACCTTGAGCGTATGAGGCGTTTAATGGACGGCGTTGCCGACCACTTCTCACGGGATCGAAACAAAATGAGGGCAGGGCTTGACGAGCATTATAATATGGAACACTGGGCAGTTCCCCTTGCAACCAAAGTGGGGTGCAAGCTTTTAAACCTTTGCGGCGAAGAGCTCGACCTTTTTATCAGCGCGTACCATACATTTTTTGACGGCTATCTTGACATCATCAGGAAGAGGAAAGACACACCGTTCTCTGCACAGGATACAACGAAAAAGATCGAAAGAAACAGCAGGTGGCTTGAATACATTACCATCAAAGATCAGGCGGTGCGGTTGGGGCTCGCTGCAGGTGTCCCGCCGCAGGTATTGATTGCTCTCAGCTATCCGCCATCGGCAGCATTCTAACGGTACATGGGTTGATTGGTGAATAGGTGAAGAGGTGTATTAATCTTTTAACCTCTTAGCCTTTTGACCTTTTTAAAAAGGGAGGAAGGGAATGGTCACAAAAGAAGAGTTGAAAAAAATGCTCGTCGGCAAAAGGATCCTCTACACCATGACATTATCATCTCAGGTTCCGCCCTATGAGGCAGAGGTGTTAGAAATGTCTCCATCCGGCAATTATATAAAGTTGCAGCGTATGGATGGCCTCTGCACCTGGGAAGTGGTGAACTCCATCTATATTGCAGATGTGCTTGATGCAGCAGGTTTAACGGATTTCAGGGCACGCTGGATACCGGCACTTAATGAAGCGTACTGGTACATTGAAGAAGGCGGTGAAGTGGCAACAGCCGGATGGAGTGATAACAGCTCTGACAGAAGGCGGTTCAGCTTTGGCAATGTTTTTAAAAACTTTCAGCAGGCAGAAGCATTGAGGGACAAAGTAAAGAGGGCTCTGTACGCGTTCCACAGAATAGAATTATCCAAGGAATTTGTGAGCAAGGAAAAAGAAACGGTTAATAATAAAGAAAAATAATACAGCATGGAGGATGGATATGGTTAGCGTAGATGTTAATCAGTGTACGGGTTGTGGCGGGTGCATAGACCTGTGCCCGGTCATAGCAATCAGCATGATTAACGACATAGTCACCATCAATAATGATATTTGTACCGAGTGCGGGATCTGCGTCAAGGTGTGTCCGGTGAGGGCACCGAATAAAACAGAACACTAAGCTTTGCTTGCAGGCAGGTTAGCCTGTAAGCTTTTTAATAATTACACGGTAATTGAGCAAAGTGCCATATGCCTGACGCAAGCAGTCCTCAGCAAACTAACATAGGCTCCCAGCATTTCAAGCCAGTATCCCGGTCAGCTCTTGACCTGTTCACTCAGGCCCTGCCGAAGCTTCTGGTCTTTGTTGACGAGAAATTTCATCTTGAAAACAAATTCCTGTGCGACGATGCGTGCTGCAAGAATGAGGGACTGATCGAGGATTTTAACCGCAAGCTTGGCAATCTGCTCACGGGTATCTACGAGTTCAGTCTGTTTGAGCATTTTGCCGATGAGTTCTCCTGGCTTGTTGCAGAACAGGAAAGCAGGGGGCTTAATAAAACCTTTCTTGAGTCAGATCTCAAAGCGTGGATTTTAGGCATTAACTCAATGATCAAACGCCCGGAGTCAGCAGAGCTGGTACAGCCAATCGAGTGTATGTGCCGCTATATGCCCGCCGTGTATGCCCAACTGGAAGCAGCGGAGTCCCCGCTCGATGAAAAAACCCTGCAGTTTGTTGATCTGCTGCTGCGCAAAAGCAGGAAATTTGCTGCTGAACACATACTGTCGCTCATCCGTGAAGGTGCCACCATCGAACATGCTTACACAGGGGTGCTGCTGCCCGCGCTCACCCATGTGAGGCTTCTCTGGAGAAAAAATAAAATTTCAGCAGCCGATGAGAACGTGGCATCTGATATCTGCCGCTACACTATTTTCCGGGTGGTTGACAGCATTTTTAGCGAACGGAAATATCCATTCAAAGTACTGGTTGCCTGTGTTCCCGAAGAAGAAGATGTGCTGGGAGCTGAAGTGTTTGCCAATTTCATGGAAATACGCGGCTGGTCAATCTATTTTATCGGCCATGGCTTTTCCGCTGAGGATATTATTCACGCCATTGAAACGAACAAACCGCAGGTGGTTGTGCTGTCGGCTGTTTCAATAGCATGGCTGCCCGCGGCCAGAAAGCTGATCGAACAGATCAGGCAGACAGACCCGCAGGTAAAAATTGTGCTGGAAGGGCAGGCGGTGCTGCGTGCCAGAGACCATTTTAAACCAATGGTTGATGGCATTGTCAGCGGGTTTGAAGACGGACAAAAAATTATGCTTGATATGGTGATGCCCCGTGCGTAGCCGTGCAGCTTTTAAAATGCTCATGCATGACCGCTCCACAACAGCAGGTTCTGTGCTGGGTGTGATTGCCATCGTGTTCCTGGTTGGCCAGCAGCTCTCGGTTCTGTTCGGCCTGTTCAATTACATGTCGGTTTTAGTTGATCACAGCGGAGCTGATATATGGGTGTGCACGCAGCACATTGAAAACATAAACGGCGCCGGGTTCATGCCGGTTCGCTATGTTGATCGCATCAGCGGGCTTCCGGACATTGAGTGGGTGGAGCCGCTGGTGTTCGGCAGCGCTTCGTTCAGGACCAGGGACGGGCAGTATCAGCCGGTGCAGGTGGTGGGATTGCGCAACCCGCGCCAGGCAAGCGGGCCGTGGCGCTTTTATCAGGGAGCTCAGGATGCGCTGTTTGATTACGACGGCATAACAATAGACCGGCTGGACCTCTCCGTGCTGGGCAATCCCCGGATTAATAATTACTATGAAATAGGCGACATCAGAACCAAGGTGCTTGGGATCACCCAGAGCATCCGCGGGTTTGCCGGAACGCTCATATTCACCAACATGGTAAAGGCAAAGGAAATTCTCAAGACCCCGGCGGGCCGCTGCAAAGCCATCCTCATGAAAGTGAAGCCGGGCACAGACACCAGGGCAATGATCGGCGTCCTGCAAAAAATGTTTCCGCGCAACGAGGTGCTTACCAGCGGAGATCTTTCCCGGCGCACGCGTGCGTATTATATTAAAAATACCGGCATCGGCGGCAGCTTCGGCCTCTCGACGCTGATCGGCGCGCTGGTGGGAATTGTCATTATTATGCTCACCATGTACACGAGCGTGCTTAACCGCACGAAAGAGTTTGCGGTGCTGCGGGCCCTGGGCGCGCGGAAAATAGATATACTCATAGTGGTTGTAAGCCAGTCGCTTATCATTGCGGCTATCGGAATTTTTATCGGGTTCCTGTTCCTTGCCCTGTTTCTCTCGGGCACGCTCGATTCCGTGCTGCCAAGCTACATGCCCACGTGGATTCTATTCTA
>CAIYCZ010000394.1 GCA_903924805.1 uncultured delta proteobacterium
AGCATTTTGAGTGCTTTGCAAAGGCTGAGACCGCAGAATTTCACGGACATCACTGAAGCCTTGAAAAAGTCATAAAAATCAGGGAAGATAGAAGAGGGGATTTCGTGGCTGATTTTTTTCCCGTATCTGGAAGTGAAGATGCGGCGCAGTATTTTGCCCGCCTGAATTTCCCGCCCTGGCGATTGTTTGTCCCTTGCTGACCACGTCTCCGGATTTTGCTAAATTGACCTGGTTGCTTGCATACACGGTGGCATATTTTTCTTTGTGCTGGATGATGATGGTATTCCCGTAGCCCTTAAGCTGAGAAGAAAAAACAACTTTCCCATCATAAGCAGCAACTACCGTGGACCCCGCTGAAGCTGCAATATCAATCCCGTCATTTTTAAAACCGTTGTTCATACCAAACTGGGTAATGATACTTCCCTTCAACGGCCAGATAAACATTCCCTTTTTAATGGTGATGGTTTGTCCCGGATGCTTGTCTTTTGGAGTTGTCGTAACCGGTAGTTCCTTTTTAGCTCCGGTAATGAAAATTTTATCTCCGACTTTTATCCGGGAAGGGTTTTTAATATTATTGAGCTCTGCTACTTCCTGTATGTTCACTTTATAGGTCTTGCAGATCCGCCACAGCGTCTCATTTTTATTGACCGTATGGTAGATACCCTCTGGCTTCCCAGTGGGAGGAGGAAGGGTGGGGGGTGGCGGGGGTGCAGTGGCACAGGATAACAGGTGAAATAGCGAGATGATAAGTAGTAAGAATTTTAACCTTGACACAACAGGTAATAATCTCAGTTAATGCTTTTTTTGAATTAGTGACAGTGCTCTTTCAACTGCCTCCCGCGGGGTGGAAACCTGGATAACAGCCGGATCTATATTCCATGTATTCAGCCCTACAACCGGTTTGCCCAGTTTCAATGCGATTGCTATTTCTGATAAGGTGCCATATCCCCCATCAATTGCAATTAACGCAGATGAAGACCTGACGACCAGTACGTTTCTTGCGTGACTCAATCCGGTAACCACGCTGATGTCAATGTACGGGTTTGATTCTTTCGGATCAAAGCCGGGAAGGATGCCAACGGTTAAACCGCCGGCCTCTTTAGCACCTCTGGCAGCACCTTCCATCACCCCTCCCAATCCGCCACATACCAGCACGCCATTATTCTGAGCAATCAGTTTGCCCACTTCATATGCTATTGAGCTGATGGCGGGAGTGCATTCACCTGCGCCGATAACACCTATTTGAATCATGTTATATCAAAGGCTACTTTTATTTGTTTAAATTTTCCACTGTTTAAGTATGGGTAAGTAAGCATAATTAGTATAGTCTGTTTTCAACGGGGTGATTGAGATGATGTTTTGAGAAACAGCTTCAAAATCGGATTGGGGAATTTTTTTAAACGTTATGCCGTCACCACCAATCCAGTAATACTTCCCCCCACGCGGGTCTACTTTCTCCACCACTGAGTTTTCATAAATGCTTTTACCCTGTTTTGTGATTTTGTATGATGTGATCCTCTCGCCTTGAGTATCAGGGACATTGACATTGAGGAAGGTATCGGGAGGCAGGCCATGTTGCAGGATTTTATCTGCTACTTCAGCAGCAAAAAGTGCTGCAGGTTGAAATTTGAAGCGGTTCCTGGCGGCCAGAGAAATCGCAAATGCGGGAACGCCCAAAATGGTTGCCTCAAACGCAGCGGAAATTGTTCCTGAGTAGGATATGTCATCTCCAAGATTGGCGCCTTTATTTATCCCGGAAACCACAAGAATTGGTTTTTCAGGGATAAGGCCGTTTAAGGCAAGGTTTACACAATCGCTTGGTGTACCATTTACTGCAAAGCGCCGTGCTGATTTTTTTTCAACTCTCAAGGGGCGATGGAGAGTCAGGGCTCGTCCTACTGCATTCCTTTCCCGGTCAGGTGCAATAACCCATACCTGCCCTAACTCCCGTAAGGACTTCTCCAGAGCCATAAGCCCCTGCGAATTGATGCCATCATCATTTGTGACAAGAATTATCATGTAAAATTAATATGTTAAATAAAAAAAAGAAATTAATTTTGTTTTAAATTAACTATACAA
>CAIYCZ010000395.1 GCA_903924805.1 uncultured delta proteobacterium
ATCTGGGCGTCGATCTCCAGGCAGGGGATAAAATCTTCATCCTGCATCGCGGCACTGATAATAGCAGAAAACTGTTTTTCAAAAGCCGGGATGTTTTCTGCGGGAATAGTAAGCCCGGCTGCATATTTGTGGCCGCCAAAGGAGGTGAGCAACGCTGCGCACTGTTTGAGGCCGCGATACAGATCAAAGCTGTGAATGCTGCGGGCCGAGCCCCGTCCCTGGCGGGTCTTGGCATCAATGGAAATAAGTACCGTGGGGCGGTAGTATTCCTCAACCAGGCGGGAGGCGCAGATGCCGATCACGCCCGGATGCCAGTTGGGAGAGGCAAGCACCAGCGGCTTCTTAAGGTGTTCTTCCCCTTTGATCATGGCCCTGGCTTCGGCTGTGATGGTTTTCTCCAGCTGCTGCCGTTTAATGTTCTCTTCATGCAGCAGCCGGGCCAGGCGCCGGGCTTCGCCTGCGTCCCCGGTTATTAACAGCTCCGCTGCGGTGGCAGCGGTACTCAACCGGCCGGAGGCATTTATGCGCGGCGCAAGGCGATAGGTCACCGCATCACCGGCCACAGGGCCTTCAGGAACGGCGCTTACGGCTTTCAAAGCCCGGATCCCGACGCGGTCTCCTTTGCTGAGCACCGTAAGACCGCTTTTCACCAGAATCCGGTTTTCATCAACAAGCGGGACGATGTCGGCAAGAGTCCCGAGTGCCACCAGGTCAAGATAGTTCTTGAGATTGGGGGGAGTTTCCTGCTGCCAGAACCCGTGCTCCCGGAGTTTTGTGCGCAGCGCCATGATAAGATTAAACGCAACGCCGACGCCGGCAAGTTCCTTGAAGGGAAATGAACAGCCCGGCTGTTTGGGGTTCACTATCGCATACGCGGGGGGAAGTTTCTCCGGCGGCTCATGATGATCGGTTACGATAACATCAAGGTTTTTAGTCCGGGCATACTGAATGGGCTCGATATCAGAAATACCGCAATCAACGGTTATGAGGAGGGTTGCCCCCTCACGGGTTATTTTTTGCAGTGCCTCAGTATCAAGCCCGTAGCCCTCCTGCAGGCGGTTGGGCAGGTAATAGAAGACGCTGGCATTAACTTCCCGTAAAAACAGGAGCACCACAGCCGTAGCAGTAATGCCGTCAACATCATAGTCCCCGTAGATACAGATTTTTTCCTTCTTCTCTACCGCAGTGATGATCCGCTGGACAGCCCTGTCCATGTCTTTCATGCGGAAGGGGGAGTAGAGGTCTTTCAAGGTTGCATTGATGAAGAAATCTGCCTGGTCTATGCTCTCGAGGCCTCTGTTTATAAGAAGCTGCGAGACCAGGGGGGAAATATTAAAAGAAGAGGAAAACTTTTTACTTAAGGCTGGATTCTGCTCTTTAATAAGCCAACGTTTAACGCCCGGACTCAACATAACCCCCCTTTATTGCAGGTACATGAGCAATGAAAATTGATATTTCCCTGCAAGGACGGTCAATCTTTCGCCTTGCAGAAGGCATAGAACCCCGGGGGTCTGATGGGTTAAGATTTTATCAAAG
>CAIYCZ010000396.1 GCA_903924805.1 uncultured delta proteobacterium
CCCCGGGACGCTGGCGATCCCCCTTGCCCCGCTGGTGAAGGAGATTACTGCCGTGGAACCCGGCGCCGGCATGATGGAGATCTTCAAAAATAATGCGGAAAAACAGGGGATCCGGAACATTACCTATGTCCAGAAACTCTGGGAGGACGTTGATCTCTTCCAAGACCTGACATCCCCCTACGATGTCGTGATCGCATCACTTTCTCTGACCATGCATGATATCCGGGAGGCGCTTTTGAAAATGAATGCTGCCTCATCGGGGTCTATCCACCTCTTCTGGTTTGTGGATATGCCATTCTGGGAGCGGATGTACGCCGATCTCTGGGAACCACTGCATGGAAGCCCGTATCACTCCGGGCCAAAAGTTGACTGCCTCTTCGGCGTCCTCTATCAGATGGGAATCTATGCTGATGTAAGTATGTTGCCCCTGAAAAAGGAGTACCGGTTTGGGAGCCGGGACGAGATGCTGGTGTTCTTCCGGAAACGGTACAATGCAAAGACACCGGAACAGGTCAGAATTGTCGATGATTACATCAATCCGCTCATCCAGGTGCACGGGAGCGGAGTCGTGATTTCCGGTGACTCAACCTTTGCCCACATCTGGTGGAGAGAAAAGCACACTTAAAAAAATATTGGTGGGAGTTATCCAACCCTTCTGATCCGGCCGATTGCATCTTTGAGTTTTTCCATGGATGTTGCATACGACAACCGGATCCATCCCGGGGTATAGAATGCACTCCCCGGTGTTGTTGCAACATGCCCCTCCACCAACCATCGATTGGCAATCTCCAGATCATCTCCGGGAACTTTTACGAATGCATAGAACGCTCCGTCTGCCGGCGCAGTTTCATACCCCATCTGGTTTAGTTCGGATATCACGTATTTTCTCCGCCGGTCAAACTCTTTCCGCATCTCTTCGACGCAGCGCTGGTCTCCCACAAGCGCGGCTACTGCGCCCCACATAGCAAAGGTCGTCGCCTGGCTGACGGAGTGCTGCTGCACTATGGACATCTGCCGGATTATATTCATGGGTGCAACAGCATAACCCAGCCTCCATCCGGTCATCGCGTACGACTTGGAGAACCCATTGATGGTGATGGTGCGTTGAGCCATGTCATCAATAGCCGCAAGAGACAGGTGTTCTTTGCCGTACACCAGCTTCTCGTAGATCTCATCCGACATCGCAAAGATATCGTGATCCTGACAAACATCTGCAACCAGTTTCATTGATTTCTCATTGAAAACTGCCCCCGATGGATTTGACGGGGAGTTTATCACAATCATCTTGGTTTTGTCGTTAACCTGTTCAAGAAGAGAATCATCAAGCTGGAACGTTTTTGAGTTGACCGCGTGTTTCACCACTTTACCGCCGGCGATCTGCACGCAGGGTTCATAGGAAACCCATGCTGGAGTCAGGAGGATGGTTTCATCGCCCGGGTTCAGGACCGCTTCCATAGCTTCGTAGATCGCATCCTTTGCACCGCAGGTAACGATCACCTGTTCGGGACTGCATGAAAAATGATTCTCTCTTGTTATTTTTTCACTGACGGCATTCAGGAGCTCAGGGATCCCATTGCTCGGCGCATAATGCGTCTCACCCCGGTTCAGCGCATCGATGCAGGCATCCCTGATGTGCCTCGGTGTGTCGAAGTCAGGCTCACCTATCGAAAGGCTGATGACATCGATGCCATCCCGTTGCATCCTCTTTGCCTTATCGGATATCGCAATAGTTGCGGAAGGAGCGATCGAAGCGATCTTTTCTGAGAGCCGTTTCATCTTAATCGCTTGACAAGTTTGATGGCGGACTCAACTGCCCTCTTCGCATAGTCAATCCGCTCGTTTGCCTCAAGACGTGTCATGCCAGGTCCGGAGATCCCCAGGGTTACCGGTTTCCCGAATTCTAGCGACAGATCAATAATCTTACGGGCTGCATGCTGCACGACAATATCGTCATGCTGCGTAGCACCTTCTATAACACACCCGATGGTAACAACCGCATCGACTTTTCCCGCCTGCAGCATCTTCTTGATTGCCAGCGGCATGTCATAGGCACCGGGAACGTACAGACATTCTGTTACTTCCGCTCCGAGAAAAGCAGCGTGCTCTCTTCCTTCGATCTCCATCATATAGGTGATGTCGCGGTTGAACTCCGCAACGACAAATCCCAGTTTTATCGGGTTGGTATCGCACATATCAGATCATCTCTTGGAAATGGTTCCACATAAAGTTGTAGGCTTGTTTCACCGGCGGGCTGGGCCGGCATCGGCAAATCCCTGCCGCTGCCCGGTGCCCGCTTCACGCTCGAGATCTTTTGGGTGCAGCACGAGTTTTACGGCATTGACCGCATGCTCGCGGGTTCGTTTTTCGGCAAGCCATGCC
>CAIYCZ010000397.1 GCA_903924805.1 uncultured delta proteobacterium
CTTATCCTCGCGTTCTGCTTCGCTTTTCTCCTCACCAAAGGCAAAGCGTAAATTTTTAAGGCCTCTGCGACGGTATGTAGGGCTCAGACAATAAAACAGCGTACCCATACCTGAACCAATCGGTATGAGCCATTGTTCAGGCATCTTCCGGGTAATTGCTAAAGCCGCCTTGGCAAAAACCCATCCTAAAAAACTGCCACCCTTCTCTATAAACTTCTGCCTGTTTCTCTTATTGCCCATTTACAAAATAATATAAATTCTAAATCCTAATCCCGAAATCCTCAACAAATTCAAATCTCAGAATTCACGTAGAAATCATCCCTTTGTTTTCACCGTGTTTTGAATCGTTGTCATTAGTGCTTTTAAGTTGTTTGGTTTTTAGAGTTTCGTGCTTAGTACTTTTTAACCAATCTGTTTCTTCACTGCATCAGCAATCATTCTGCAATAACTCTCGGTGATTTCTCTGGTCGGTGCTTCAACCATTATCCGGCAGATTTGCTGGGTACCGGAATAGCGGACCAGCACCCTGCCCGAGTCGCCAAGCTCATGTTCCACACCCCTGATAACATTTTGCACTTCTGGCAGCGTGCTCAAATCCGGCGTGCTCTTAACTTCAATGTTAATGAGAACCTGCGGGTTGACCGGTACAATTTTGGCAAGCTCTGAAAGCGGCTTCCCCTCTTTCAGCATGGTGGCAATCAATTGCAGCCCGGATATAATGCCATCCCCTGCCGTGTGGTGCTCGAGGAAAATAATATGACCTGAATCTTCACCGCCAATAACTGCGCCCTCAGCCAGCATGTCTTCCAGAACATAGCGGTCCCCTACCCTTGATCGCACATGTTTAATTCCCCATTCCTTGAACGTCATGCCCAGGCCGGAGTTTGACATAACGGTAGTCACCGCCACGCTGTTCTTCAGCTTTCCCTCTTTGTGCAGGGTTCCGGCACACAGCGCAATAATCTGATCACCGGTGACCTGGTTACCCTTTTCATCAACAGCAATCAGTCTGTCACCATCGCCATCAAAAGCCATACCGATATCCGCCCGTTCCCGTATCACTGTTTCAGCCAGATCACCGGTATGCAGAGAACCGCAGTTCTGATTGATATTCAGACCGTTCGGGGTGACATGAATTGAATGCACGTCAGCCCCCAGCTCCCAGAACACGTGAGGGGCAACCTTATAGGTGGCGCCATTTGCACAGTCAAGCACTATCTTCATGCCTTCCAGGGAAAGCTCTTTGGGAAAGGTGTTCTTCAAAAAAACAATATACCTGCCTTCAGCATCCTCAATGCGGTATGCCTTGCCCAGATCCTGCGGCGCAGGCATATAATCCTTCAGCTTATTGTTTACAATCAGGTCTTCTATCTCTTCTTCGCGGTCATCAGGCAACTTGAACCCGCTGCCGGCAAAAATTTTAATCCCGTTGTCCTGAAACGGATTATGTGAGGCAGAGATCACAATGCCTGCATCTGCACGCTGGCTTTGGGTAATCATGGCAATGCCGGGCGTGGGAAGCGGCCCTACCAGATAGGCATCCGCCCCCATGGAGCAGACCCCGGCAGACATGGCCTCCTCCAGCATATAGCCTGAAATCCTGGTATCTTTTCCAATAATAACTTTAGCCCGGTGCCCTTTTCGCTTAAATACATAAGCAACAGCACGACCCACCTGCAGAGCAGTCTCAGCTGTCATGGGTTCAGCATTGGCCACGCCCCGTATTCCGTCAGTTCCAAATAATCTACCCATTGCACTCCTCTCTATCAGTACTGAGTGCTGCCTATTATTAAAATTACCCCTCTTTAAGCAACCGCCGGGCAATCTTGCCAGTGGTGGTGCGGGGAAGAGACTGCCTGAATTCAACAATCCTGGGGACTTTGTAGCTTGCAAGCCGCTGCCGGCAGAATGAGATAATCTCTTTCTCCGGGACAACCGCCCCATCCGCTGTCACTACAACCGCCTTAATTACCTCACCGCGGTCTTTGTCAGAAACGCCAACAGCGGCAACCTCATGGATAAGCGGGTGCTGTTTTAAAACATTCTCTATCTCTGCCGGAAACACGTTGAGACCGCCAACAATCATCATATCATCTTTTCGACCGAGGTGATAAAGGAATCCGTCTTCGTCAAAGCGGCCGATATCTCCGGTGTACAGCCACCCGTTTTTTATCTTCTTCCGCGTGCTCTGAAGGTCATGGTGATAGCACTTCATCACCATGGGACCGCGCACCAGAATCTCACCGGCTTCTCCGCAGGGAAGCTCTTTCCCCTCATTATCTATGACCTTAACTTCTGCCCGAGGAATCGGCGTGCCAACGCTCCCCTTCCGTGTCTCAGCCGCAGCAAGCGGAACCAGGGTAAACGGGCCATTTGTTTCCGTAAGCCCGTATCCCTGAATCACTACAGTTGCGGGAAACTGCTGGTGAAATTTTTCCATGAGCGGTATCGGCACCGAGGTTCCCATCATGGCTATCCATCTCAGCGAGCTCAGGTTATATGTTTCAATATGGGGTACCCGTAACATGGCCTCAAAGATGGGGGGTACGCTGAAAAACCAGCTTACCTTCTGATCCTGCATGGTATGGACGATTTTATCCGGCCTGAGATTATCAAAAATACACAGGGTCGATCCCCGGAATAGTATCTCATTACACACCAGCGTCCCCGAGACATGCGACATGGGAAGGACATACCCTACGATATCACCCTGAGTAGCATACGGCGTTATGCCTTCCTGGAAGGAATCTAAATTACCAAAGGTAAGGACAACTCCCTTGGGCTTTCCGGTGGTGCCTGAAGTATAGTAATAGACTGCTTCATCTGCGTCACTCACGGGGACTCTTGTATCCCCGGAAAGCGTTTCGTCTCTGATAAGTGCTTCAAAATCGCCCGTTAAGCCTTTTTCATCAACAAACACCATCCGGTCACGGGACAAGTAAATGCTGAATATCTCTTCCGAGGTTTCGAACAGCCCGTGATGAACGATCAGAAACCGGGCTCCGGAATCAGCAATAATTGCGGCAAGTTCCTCCCCTTTCAGACGGACATCAATGGGAACGGTGACTGCACCGATACGTGCAATGCTGAAGTAACTTACCACAAACTCCCAGGTATTATGGAGCATGAGGATAACCGCATCGCCCTTTTTTACTCCCTTTTGAACAAGAGCACAGGACAGGCGATTGACCATGTCATGGAGGTCGCCATAGGAAATATTCCGGCGACCAAAAATGACCACAGTCTTATCCGGTTGCTTCTGCGCAGCGCTTCTCAGCACCTCGCCTACATCCATGCACCCACCTCTTGTTGCCGTTTAAAAACTGTATTTAATTTCAGTATATACTTCGTCATTGTCTCTGAATTCACCATTGAGACCATTCCGATGCCCATTAAAGAAATGGAAACCCAGGGCTACATTGATTTTATCGGTGGCCTCAAAATCAAACCGCGGACTGAAGCGCCAGTCATTATTGTCTCCGTAGACTATCAGCGTTTTTGCCTTGAGCCGTTCATAGAAAAAGTCGGTTGACACCATGAGTGTCAGGAAGGTCTCCACCTGGTCTAAGGTTCCCTGCGTGGGGCCCAGCAAAAAGCGGTACCCATGCTCCTTTTCCCTGGTAAGGCCCATCATAATATACTGAAATTCAACCAGCCAGTTGGTTATCACATATTTTTCAACCACCAGCGCAGACTTCCACATATCCACTTTTGCTATACCAACCTGGCTCCCCTCAACGCCATAACCATTTTTGTGTCCATGGGTGTACACAAATTCACCACGGGTGGTGAGACCTCTCAGATACCCAGCAGTAACCGTCTTGGTAAACGACCCGCCGAAATACTCGACCTGGGGGTGCTTGCTCTCAAGTATCATTGTTGATCCCAGGGGAGGCAACCCGGGCGGTCCCGGAATAATGACCCGGGGAAGGATGGCCCCGGATGGTCCCTTCACCGTGCTGTATTCATAGCCGTGCAGCCAGTTGAGTGAGTATTCAAAACCCTTGAATACATCCAGCCACCGCAGGCCGATCTTGGAGTTTTCAAAGGTCTTTGCAGGGCGAATTGCGTTCTCATGAACATGGTAGCCAAGCCGTTCCAATGCGCCAACCTTCTCTGCACCGAGCGTGACAGCCTGGTAGGTAAACGGAGAGCCGGCAGGGGAAATAAAATTATGCTTAAAATCAGGGATAAAGAGAAACTGGAGCGTGCCGTTTACTTTTGGCGACCACTCGGCTTTAAGCATCCATAGGGGTATGCGGCTGTCGGCAAAGTCATCCAGTACGTACTCTCGCTGGTCATCGGGATTAACAATATCCAGTATCTTCATGCCTACCGTGGTTCCCCAGACCACCTGCTGTTTGCCAATTCTAATATCAAGGTTTGTTGAATAATAATCAAGGTACAGCTCACGCAGCCAGTTTATGCCGCGGGTCCGGCTCAGCAGATTGCGATTCTCCCGGTACTTTTCCTCAGCATCGAACACGCTGTCATAAAATTCGCGCACAATACCAAACACATGGAGATTATCACTAATCCGGTATTCTGCTTCTATCTGGGCAGTGTGTTCAATCTTTAACAAATCATCAAGCTCATGGGTCCTCACCGCGGTCTCATTCTTGAGATATCCGGAGACCGTCATATTGCATCCTACCTCTATACTATATGCGACAAAAGGATTAACCAGTAACAGTATCCCCGCTATAAAAAGTATTTTTTTCATGGCCTTGTCCCCCTCCTTACCATTTGGTTCTCATAAGAGTCTTTTCAGTAAAATAGTTTTCATCCTGGCCTGAATTAAACCGGATATTGCCAATCTCATTTATAGTGCTGTGCCCGGTATTAAGGTCATACGCCTCAAGGTGCACCTGCGGTACGCAGTGCTTATCACCCCAGATTTCATACACTTTGAGCTGCACCTTAAATTTTCTGCCCAGCGGGTCGTATATCTCGTCAAAAATATTGCCGCCATGGCGCTTATCTATCCACACGATTCTCTTGGAATAGTACCACGGCTTCCGCTTGGGCGTAGCCTCCACCACCCAGCAGTCGGTGTCCTTGTAGTAGGTTTTGCCGTTGTACTTTGACGTAAAGCCGGGAAATTTTTTCTCGCCTATCATTTTATAGGTTTCGTCCTCCCAGCGCCTGGTACTCATTTCCTCGGTAGTCCAGTCAGAGCCGAGCGCAGCGTCATCAGCCTCTGATTGAGATACCTTGCGGATTTTTCTCAGAGACGGCAGCCAAAGCCAGATGTCCTGGTCCCGGGTGGGCTCCTTATATGTCCAGGCAAGAATGGCAAGGCCTTTTATGTTTTGCGGGTCGGTTATGACCGTTAAATCCTTATAATCATATTCTCTATTATCCCGGTGGAGCAGCATCCTGAAGCGGTTAAAATTTCTGCTCCGGCTAAGACCGCTCTTATCAATGAGGTAAAAATTCCCATCACTCCGGTAGTCCCGTGCGAATTTCGTGTATTTTATCCAGTACTTGATCCTCATCAGATCATCTGCTGACATCCCCTCGTGGGGCTCAATGAAGTCGCAGCATTCCGGACATCCGCCTGGTGCAACCTGAATCTTTAGTTCTTCAGCACCTGCAGGTGATGATCTGAACAGGGTGAAAAGAAGTAGTGCAGAAAATAACCCTAATACAACTGCCAGTCGTTTCATAACATCCCTCCTTGTTACTATGAATGATTCATCATGGTAACGTTCCCAACTAAACCCTCGTTCTATATTTTAATGGCCGCTAATCCCTCAGTAACGGGAATAGTCTGCCACAGTGCAAAGAGAGAACGGAAAAAAGGATACCACGGCGAAAGATCGCGTATGCGTGCTCCGAACTCCATTTTTTCTGGATACTGGCTGCAAAAGGATCCATGATGCCGTTACAGATGGCACACTACGCAGCACGGCTACCAGCCATTACCAGAGTATCTTTATCTTCGCCTTGTTTTTTTTCAGCAATTTTTCCGTCTTTAAACACCAGCGTGTATGCCACACCATGGTCCTGCATGTGGAGTCCAAGCGACAGGGAAAAGTGAGTCTCTCTGCCAATAGTAATAATTTCCTGTGCTGCTGTATCTTCTGTAATGGTAATCATCGTTGCTGCAAGCGTGTCTGATGGATTATTTCTTTTTTGCTGCGCCTTTTTTTGTTAAGTTTTTTTCTTCTCTATTTTTTATTTCAAGAAACATTTCATACGCCTCTTTGGGGTTAAGGTTATCATGAACCACCCCGCGGACAGCCTTTATCATGGCAACCGGTGCAGCAGACTGGAAAATATTACGGCCCATATCAACTCCTGCAGCACCTTCCTGAATTGCATTATATGACATTTTAAGAGCATCAAGTTCCGGGATTTTCCTTCCGCCAGCCATGACCAGAGGCACAGGACATGATGCCGCAACCGTTTCAAAACCCTCTTCGATATAATACGTCTTAACATACTGGGCTCCGAGTTCTGCACTGATTCTGCAGGCCAGTCTGAAATATCTGGCATCGCGCGCCATATCCTTTCCCACTGCAGTAACCGCAAGCACCGGCATACCGTACCGGGTACCCATATCCACCAGACGGGTCATATTATGAACCGACTGCGTTTCAAACGCGCCGCCGATAAAAATCTGCACAGCCATCGCTGCTACATGTAAACGCAGAGCATCCTCAATATCCACAGCAATCTGTTCATTTGACAGGTCTTTCAAAACGCTTGGGCCGCCACTGGCGCGGATAACAATACCGCCGCTGTAGGTGGGGGGTATCGTGGTGCGCAAAATGCCGCGGGTCAGCATCAGCGTGTCTGCATAGGACATCAGCGGAAGGATTGTCACATCAATGCGTTCCAGCCCGGTAGTCGGCCCCTGGAAATAGCCGTGATCTATTGCGAGCATTACCGTCCGCCCGGTCTTTGGGTTAAATATATGTGACAACCGGTTCTTCATACCCCAATCAAGTGAATTTGAGCCCTTTAAAAAGAATCCTTCACTCTTCACCGGGGTATCAAGATGATAATTTTTCCCTTCCTTATCTGCTTCTGGCATACTGTTTTCCTCCCTGTTTTAAGGCGTTGTAAACCTCATCGTTTTATTCTTGCGGCCGTATGATTACCTTTATTGATTTATCAGCCTGCTCAACGAGTCTAAATCCTTCTCCGGTGTCTGCAAGCCCGAAGTGCTGGGTTATCATATCCTTAACCGGTATTCTCTTTGAACGGATAAGTTCGAGCGCATGTACGCAATCAGCCGGGCTGCCTCCATACGCGGTTGTCATAGTTACATCTCTGCGCCAGAAAAGATCATTGACTGAAAGCGGGATAGCAACTCCTTCCCTGGTCGGAGCAAAAAGCAGAATGGTGCCACCCCGTTCCACGGTTTTTAGAGCCTGTTCAATTGCGCTGGCAGCTCCTGCGCACACGATAACGAGGTCTG
Source organism: uncultured delta proteobacterium (assembly GCA_903924805.1). Taxonomy (GTDB): domain Bacteria; phylum Desulfobacterota; class WTBG01; order CAIYCZ01; family CAIYCZ01; genus CAIYCZ01. Next base: position 7,430 of record CAIYCZ010000397.1, read on the forward strand.
CCCCAAACCCCCCGTTCTTTTCGCGGAACAGCGCGGGGATGTTGGTGCCGGCATTACATGCGTAATCAGCACCACAGCGAATGGCAGCTTCAAGCCGGTATTCACTCACATCAGTTGCTGCAATAAGACCAGCCCCACGTGCTTTTGCAAGGCTTATATGGAGCAGTCCGGAAATCCCGCTCCCCAGCACCAGCACGCTCTGTGAAGGCTTTAGGCCGGTTTTTACCTGGCCGCGCAGCACACAGGCAAGAGGCTCAACAAAGGTTGCCTCATCATAGCTGACCGATTCTGGAATCTTCCATGTTCCTCTAGCAACGTTAATAGCTGGAAGCCTCACATATTCGCAAAATCCCCCGGGATCAAAATGAGTTCCGGACAGCAAGGTATTGCAAACAGTCTCATGGCCGTTCAGACAGAAATGACAGGCGAAACAGGGCACATGGTGGGTTGCGACTACACGGTCACCCGCGGTAAATGATGTGACCTCTGCGCCTGCTTCTGTAACTTCACCGGCTATTTCATGCCCAAGCACCAGCGGGGCTTTGTTTTTCCTGTACCACTCCATTACATCGCTGCCGCAAATTCCGCTTGAGTAGATTTTTATAAGCAGTTCATCAGGCCCTATGGACGGTACCGGCATTTCTTCGAGTCGTATATCCTTATTGCTGTAATATGTTGCTACGCGCATGGAACTATAACAACCTTTCTTGTGCCCCGTCTAACGGGCGGAGCTTGCGAGGCATGAGAGCAAAGGGATGTTAATCCACGCTCTATCTCAGCGGGAACAATTTTCTGCCTTTCGGCTGTAATCATATCATTTCCTCTGGTCAGGCGAAACCGGAATCCCTTCGCGTGCAGCGATCTGCTCCATATACCAGATTACTGTTTGACATTGCTACGCGCCCGACGGTTTTCTATGAGTGATAAATTTGGGTGGCAGCATTCTAAAAAAGACCGGCAGCAGAACAAGTGCCCCCAGTATATTGAGCGATATTAAAAACCCGAGCAGAAGGCCAAACCGCGCCTGTAGTCGAATGATAGAAAAAGCCCAGGCAAACACGCCAACGACCACCGTGCTCCCGGTGAAAAAGACCGCTTTCCCGGAGGTCACCAGTGCACGCAATATCGCCCTATTAAGGCTTCCCTCCTTATCAAGCAAGTATTCCTCACGAATCCGTGATGTTACATACAATCCATAGTCAACCCCAAGTCCAATACCCAGTGCTGCTACCGGCAGTGTTTCAATGGTAAGGGTAATGCCCGTGAAACCCATGACACCAAAAGTAATAAGAACGCCAAAAAGGAGCGGTATAATTAAATATACCCCCGCTGCAAGCGAACCATAGGCAAGTGTTACGCAGAGAAAGGTCATACCGGTTACCTGGATAATACTGTCAACAAGTGCCCTTTTTACCTCCTCATTTACCGCTCCGAGCGTCCCAATCTCTCCCCCCCCGAAAAGAAACTGAATCCCGTTGTTCCTGTTTTTGGTTTTAATCCATTTCTGTGTTTTGGAGATGACTTTATTGATTGTTTCTGCCTTGTGATCTTTAAAATCAATCTTGATGTTTGCGTACTGATAATTTGGGCTCACCACCGGGTCAAAATCCCCCGGGAATCCGGATATGGCATACAGGAAGAGGTACTCGGCAACCGTGCCATTATTCTCGGGAATTTTAAATTCCTGCGGGTTGCCGCCCATCATCACCATATTGAGACCTTTAATGTAATCAGCCAGTGACAGTGAGTAACCCGCTTGCTCATTCTCTGTTATAAGATATTTTTGCAGAGACTCCATTTCCTTTAGAGCGGAAGAATCGATAAGCGCTTCTTCACGGTTGCCCTGTACGAACACATAATAGCTGCTTGAACCGGTAAAGAGACGGTTAATCTGCCTGTCGGCAATGTTGTAGGGGGAATATGGGTAGAGCGTTTCCGAGCCTTCTTCATTATCACCGACAACAAGCTTAAAAGCACCGAGCATTCCACAGCATCCCACTACACAGAAAAAGATAACCGCCGCCCTGCGCAGGGAGCTTCGCTGGCACAGCGCTGCAACCGACGATAACATGGTGTTGAGAACGGTTGCCCGCTCCTCGCGTTCGACTTCAAGCCGTTTTGGAGGCGACAGGAGTGAAAGCATGGTCGGGATAAAGATTATGGTGGTAAAAAAAATGCTCAATACCCCCATGCCTCCTCCCAGTGCCATACTCTTTATAATAGTGAGTGGCACAAAAAGCAGAGACAGAAAACCGACGCCATCAGTAATAACAGACATAATGGCTGGTATAAATAAGGCGTTCAGGGAGTTTTCGGCGGCGCTGCGACAGTCCTTGCCGTTTTTACTCAGTTCTTCATAGTAGCGCTTAATGAACTGGATTGAATGACAGATTTCTAAAGCAGAAATAAGAAACGGGACCAGAATGGTTGTCGGGCTCAAAGAGTAACCAAACATAACCAGCATGCCCATTCCCCAGATCGTGGCCATGAGGGCTGAGCACAGAGGAAGTATAACCCCGCGCTTTGACCTGAACGCAGCATAGAGAATAATCACCATAGCTATGAGCGTTCCCGCAAACACCGTTCCCATGTGCGGCAGGTACTGGTAAATCCATCCTTCTAAAATGGGCCTGCCGGTAATAAAAATTTCCGTATTGGAATCCCGGTAGGGTTCTACTATGCGGTTAATCTCTTTAAAAATTGTCCTTGACTCGATCTCGGGCCAGAAATCTGCAGTGATGAGCGTGGCTTTGAAGTCTCGGGAAACTATAGGGCCATAGATCATGGGGTTGCGAAGGATTGCCTGTTTTAATGCATCCATTCCGCTTTGATGTTCCGGTGCATCCCTCATCAGTCGCTGGACTTTGAATCCATCAGCAGTGGCAGTCACCTGTTTAATCTTTCGCGCAGAAAGAGAAACTATTCTGCCCGGATTTACCCCGTTGAGAAGATAGATGTGGCCGGTGATCTGCGCCACTTTATTGAGCGTAGGGTAATTTAATATGTCCCCATCTTTAACCACTACGGCTATTGATACCTGATTGAGGCCGCCAAAAATATCGGTGAGTTTCTGCTGCACTTTCATGAAGGGATGATCTTTGGGAGCAAAATCAGACAGGTTTGCCCGTATCTGGATGTCTTTTAAAACATACAGAAAAAAAAGGGTGATGAGGATACAGAACGAGAGCAGCGCGATTCTAAACCTGATGATGGTATATGCAATTATTTTGATAAAATGGTCCATACACCTGTTCTACAGGGCAGCACTCACTGCCTAGATC
>CAIYCZ010000398.1 GCA_903924805.1 uncultured delta proteobacterium
TCATTGGCATAGGCACAAAAGACGCATCCGCCGAGTCTGTAGATTCGTTCCTTGGATTTATGACACCTATCTGTGAAAGCTGTGTCCACGACCAATTTGTTGGAATATTAAAGATAATTTGTTCTTTATCTATGGGATGAGTGCTTTGATTTCGTAATGCAGCTGCCTTAACAAGTCTAACTTTCTCTGCCTCAATCCTTTTTAGCAGTTTAGAAGCTGGTTCATCCTCTGGGTCCTGTGGGACAAGTTTTCCCCGCACGGCTAAATCCAGGATAAAACGCCGTAAGCGGGGTATGGCATCTGGCGTATTGACAATTTTATCAAAATGCTTCAGCAGCCGTTCCGAACTCATCGCAGTAACGCCTCCTCCAGAATTGTTTTCAGCTTGTCCCTTAGTTTCGCGGTTTCTCGCTCGCTTTCCTCAAGCTTTGCCAAAAGCTCTGTTGGGTCGCCGTGGTCAACATCCACGGTATGCGGGTTTTTAAAATCGAGGTTATAATTGCGGGCTTTGATTTCATCAAGGCTGACCTTCCAGGCGACTTCATTCTCTTCCCGCTTATCCCACCAGTCGATGCATGGCTGAAAATGTTCAAAGCGAATGGGCCTGGTCATGGAGTAGGCCTTCTGGCCTTCGGGCACGCGCTGCTCGTAATACCAGAGTTCCTTTGTAGGTGTTCCTTTCTCGAAGAACAGCAGGTTGGTGCCGATTGAGGCGTAGGGTTTAAAGACGCTGTTGGGCAGACGCACAATGGTGTGCAGGTTGCACTCCTCAAGCAGATGTTCTTTCAGCCTTGTTTTCACGCCTTCACCAAAGAGCGAGCCATCAGGCAGCACCATAGCGGCACGGCCCCCGCTGGATTTCAGCAGGCGCACGATGAGAGCAAGAAAGAGGTCTGCGGTCTCGCGGGTCTGGAAGTGTTTGGGGAAGTTGCTTTCGATGCCGTCCTCTTCGCGGCCGCCGAAGGGCGGGTTCGTAAGCACAACGTCCACCCGGTCACTCTGCGTATAGCTCACATAGGGACGGGCAAGGGTATTGTCATGCCGCACAAATGAGGGATCGTCAATGCCGTGAAGCAGCATATTGGTAACACAAAGCATGTGCGGGAGCTGTTTCTTTTCAGTAGCCCGAAGGGCCTGCTGCATCTTCTGCTCATCCTTTGGCTTCTTCACATAGCGCTCACGCATGTGCCGGATAGCGCAGGTGAGAAAACCGCCGGTGCCGCAGGCAGGGTCAAGAAGAATTTCACCGGGCCGGGGGTCAATACGGTTGGCCATGAAAGCGGTGACAGCGCGCGGCGTGTAATACTCTCCCGCGTTGCCGGCGCTCTGCAGGTCATTCAGTATCTGCTCGTAAATATCGCCGAAGTGCTGGCGCTCGGCAAGGTTGTTGAAATCAACGGCATTTAGCTTGTTCACCACCTGACGCATGAGCTGGCCTGACTTCATATAATTATAGGCATCCTCAAACACCTCACGCACCACGCGGCGGCGGCCGTCCTGAGCAGTGCCGGACAGCTCTTTTAACGAGGGAAACAACTTGTCGTTTATGAAAGAAAGCAGCGCATCCCCGGTCATGCCTTCCGGGTCAGCAGCCCAGGAGCGCCATTGAAGTTTTTCCGGTATGGGTGAACGGTAGCCCTTCTGCATGAGTTCCAGTTCCCGGTCCTGGTCGTCAATTATTTTGAGAAAGAACATCCAGCAGAGCTGGGAGATGCGCTGGGCATCGCCATCAACGCCCACATCCTGGCGCATGATATCCTGAATTGATTTAACCGTGTTGCGTACAGACATTATCTATGCAACCTCCTGATACAGGACCGCTTGCAGTTCACGAACAGCATGTTCAAACCCTTCGCGTCCGCCAAAGGGTTTAAGAAGCTCAATGGGTGTTCCCATAGAGTCAAAGGGCGTTACTCTGAGTATCTTCAAATCATCAAGGTTAGTGATGCCTTCATCCTGGTATTTCTGCAGCAAGGCCTCAAGCACGGCGCGGGCCTGAGTACCGTATTTAGTAAAGATATCGCGCTTGCGGACATTGTTGGCCCGCTCACGCCGGGTGAGGGGCGGCTGATCAAAGGCAACGTGGCAGATAAGATCAAAGGGGTCAAGGTCTTTTCCCACTTCATCTGCCAGAGGACCAAGCAGCAGGCCTTCGCTCTCCAGTTCCTCGATGATGGCCTGTTTGCGGCCGTCGCTGTTCCAGCGCTTGAGAAAATCATCAAGGCTTGCAAAATGCTTTCTGAGGGTCTTTTTTGAGTAATCGCGCAGGGACTCAGTGACGAGCTTGCCGTTTTCATCAAGGTATTCAATGCGCTCGGCCAGAATGCTGACCGGATTGCCATTGATATAATACTTAGAGCGAGATTCTCCCGTAGTCGGAATAGTGATATCAGGTCTGACGACAACCTGTTCATCCTCACCCGGCAAGGGCGGTACGGTATCATCCCCGTTGTCTGTCAGCGGCACGTCATCCGGCGGGAAAACCGGGTCATATTCTGCTGGTTCATATATCTGTACCGGCTCACCGTCAAAATCAGGGTCGGCAAAATGGTTGGTAGCTTTGCGGAAATCAATCAGGGTGAAATAGTACTTGCCGGTGTCCTCGTGGACGCGCGTGCCGCGGCCGACTATCTGCTTGAACTCGGTCATGGAGCCCACTTCACGGTCAAGGACTATGAGGCGGCAGGTTTGGGCATCAACACCGGTTGAGAGCAGGCGTGAGGTGGTGACGATGACCGGGTATTTTGCTTCAGGGTCAATAAAGTTGCCGAGCTGGGCGCAGCCGTCCGGATCGTTACCGGTGATGCGCATGATATAGCGCTGGTTTTCATTGACCATATCAGCGTTTTCATTGATCAGGGCCTGGCGCATTATTGCTGCGTGCTCGGTGTCCACGCAAAAAATAATAGACTTCTGAAAACGGTCTTTGCTCTCTTTTAAAAACTCGGTCACCCTGCGGGCGACGCGTTTCGTGCGCTCATCGATGAACAGGGTTCTGTCAAAATCTTTCTGGTTGTATATGCGGTCCGGTATTTCATGACCATGTTTGTCCGTCTCGCCCCTGGCTGGACGGTAGCCCTCAATGTCCACGTTTAAATGAACCTTTACCACCTTGTAGGGTGCAAGAAACCCGTCGTGGATGCCGCTCTTCAGTGAATAAAAAAAGACCGGAGGTCCGAAATAATTTATATTGGAGACATATTCAGTTTCCTTGGGTGTGGCAGTGAGGCCGATCTGGGTGGCGCTGGAAAAATATTCAAGTATCTCCCGCCAGGCTGAGTCCTCAGCCGCGCTGCCGCGATGACATTCATCAATAATGATGAGGTCGAAAAAGTCCGGAGACAGCTCGCGGTAGAGTTTTTGCCAGTCTTCAGGGCCGGTGACAGCCTGGTAGAGTGCAAGGTATATCTCGTAGGATGTGTCGATGCGCCGCATTTTTTTATCAACAGCGGTGGGCAGATCGACTTCAGTGCCGTCTTCGCGCTCTATGGTCTTTGTTCCGGTGGAGAGCTTTGCCATGGCAGATCCGAAGGGCCGGAAGTCGTTTACCATGGTCTGATCAACAAGAATGTTGCGGTCGGCAAGAAACAGTATGCGTTTCTTGCGCCCGGCCTTCCACAGACGCCAGATAATCTGAAAAGCGGTATAGGTCTTGCCGGTGCCGGTGGCCATAACAAGCAGGATGCGATTCTGCCCCTTTGCAATGGCCTCTATGGTGTTGTTAATGGCAATACGCTGGTAGTAGCGCGGCTCCTTACCTCCTGCATCTTCAAAGTAATCCTGAACAAATACTTTTTCCTGATCAGGAGCAAGTTTTTTCCAGTGCCGGTATTGCGCCCAAAGCGCAGCGGGTGAGGGAAAGGCATCAAGAGACAACTCGGTTTCAACCTGGCTGCTCTGACCGGTGCGGTCGTGAAACAGGAACCCGTCACCGTTTGAGGAAAAGACAAACGGAATATCGAGGATGGCAGCGTACTCAAGGGCCTGCTGCATGCCGTCACCGACAGCATGGCTGTTGTCCTTTGCCTCGATAAGCGCGATGGGTATATTGGGCTTATAATAGAGAATGTAGTCAGCGCGTCTGGGCTTGGCGCGAGTGACGAGACTGCCCCGGACAATAATTCTGCCTTTGGTAAAACTGACTTCTTCACGAACCTGTGACAATACATCCCAGCCGGCCTGCACGATAGCAGGGGTAATATATTTGGTGCAAATGTCTCGCTCTGATAAATCTTTCTTTGAACTCATATACTATGACCGGGGAGGGTACTGCCTGTTTTTCAATTCTTCTTGCTTAAAATAAAAGAGCCTCTATCAGCGTACTGCTGACAGAAGCTCTTTATTATTTATTTACTTTTGTTTTGATCTGCCCCTCTTTTACCTTCATGGTCCGATTAATGTGCCCCTCTATTGCTCGAGAATTCGTTTCAATAGTTTAATAAACTGCGGCAAATCCTCTTTGACCGTTCGCCACACCACTGCGTAATTGATATCAAAATAAGCATGAATAAGCCGGTTGCGCATTGCAATAATGTCCCGCCATGGAATCCCCCCATTGCTTTCCCTGAACTCAGGGGTTATTTGTGCTGCTGCCTCGCCGAGCACTTCAAGGGAACGAACAATAGCATTAGTCAGCAGGCGGCTTCTTTTTAAATCCTCAAATGAAACACCTCCCATAAACTCACAGGCTTCCTGCGCTGCATCGAGCATATGCTGAACCCTGACTCTGTCTTCAGGCTTCATACTGCACCTCGGCTGTTCGAACCACTTCATCGCGGAAATACCGGCTCAGTTCCTGCGGGGTGCGCAGGTCAACTTTTCTGCCAAGCAGATCGCTTAAATCGTTTTCCATGCGGCACAGGGCAAAAAAACCGGGTATATAGTTCTCCTCAAACTCCACCAGCAGATCAATATCACTGCCCTGCTGCATCCCGCCATGCAACGCCGACCCGAACAAGGAGAGTTTTTTTATATGATTGCGCCGGCAGAAATCGGCAAGTGTATCTTTCGCAATATGTTTCTCTATTTTATATGCCATATGGAACCCTGCGTGAAATGAGGGGAACGCCCCCACTATTAATTCCCCACTGATGGATGCCCTTGATTTTACTCACCTGATCTGATCTGCCACTCTTGTGCTTCAATTTATTTAGACCATAAAAAACTGGTATGACAAGAAATGCATTATTATTACCTATTATAGTAAAACCGTTAAAATGTAAAGGGTCATGATGAGCGTTTAGCACATTTTACCCATGCGGTTCTATTCATGGCCCAAAAAATACGGGCAGAAATTACATCTATAAAAGGGGGAACAATTTTCTTTGCAGGGAATACAACGGTTTTCAACAAAAAAACAAATCCAAACAATAGTTTTTACTTTGTTTGGGTTTTGTTTTATTATTGATTTAATTATCAATCATGTCAGCCGTCAATTTCGTAAACCATCTATGACTATAACCAAAGAGTTTCTCCAATCGATAATAGACAGTATTAAGGACTCGATAAAAATCGTTGATAAAGACCGCACCATAATTTTTATTAACAAGGCTGCACGGGAAACTGTCGGAGAA
>CAIYCZ010000399.1 GCA_903924805.1 uncultured delta proteobacterium
AAAACTTTTTTAGGGTTTTTAGTCTTTTCAGTATCCCAATTATTATCCAAAAACTCTTATAAGAAAAATTTTATCCTGTTATTTTTTAAGGGCAGGTGTGTTACAATACTATATAGGAGATGAGAGATAGAGATGTATGGTTCGCGAGTGTAACCTCAGATATATAATGAAGACAACCGTGCTCCTGCTGGTGGCAGTAGTTGTTATGGGAGGGTGTGCGGCATTTACCAGCGAGCAGATGATTGCCGATACATCTTCACAAAGTTATACCACTGAACCATCAAGTGACACTACCGTTAACCAGCCTGATCAGGAAAGCCCGGGGACTTCTTCAACCTATAAAGAACCACCCTCCTACCCTTATTACTATGGAGCGGGATATTATTATGGCCATTCCCCTTATTTTTATGATCCTTTTTATCATGGCCCGTACTTCTACGACCCCTACTATGCCCTGTACAATCCCTTTTATGATCCCTATTATTATGGCTACCGGTATCCTTACGACTATTATTATGTTGATTATGATGATCATGACCGGCCGGATATATATGAAGCAATAGATGATTTTGTGGACGCACGGAAACAGGCGCGCAGGGAGATTCAAGAGAATATAAGTGATATGCTTGAAGACCGCAGGGAGAGTTTTGCGGACCTGCGCGACAGCGTGCATGACCGCATGGAAGATATAAGAGAACTTCACCGGGAACGGTTTGATAGTGCCCTTGACGATGTCCGGGATATTGTTGACAGGGTGCAGGAGCGCAGGGAAGACCGCATAGAAAGAATGCGCGGCATCCTGGGCAATAACCATACCTACGGCAGCGGCCCGCTGCAACCGCATTTCTCAAGAGACGGTTTTGAGACACGGCGGGATCAACGCATTGAACAGGGGCAAAACCGCAGACCGCTTAATAACTATGGCAGCGACCGGGATCACCGGCCTTCTCTTAATCAGGGCAACAACAACTCAGGAATTTATAACAACGGCGGATGGCGCGGCTGGGGCGGCAGGCGCTGAGATATAATTTGTAAAAAATCTAAATTTGACAAAGGATGAAAAAAAGGGATTAGACCTAGCGGGCTAACCCCTTTTTTATTTAGTGCGCGCTAAAAGTGACAAAATTAAAACTTAATCAACCTTTTTACTTCCTTACAGCACTGCATCTTTACATGCTTTTGCCACCCGGAACTTCACAACGGTCTTTGCCTTTATTTTAATCACTTCACCCGTTGCAGGATTCCGCCCGATGCGTGCTTTCCTCTGCGCCTTTACCAGTTTTCCAAATCCGGGCAGCACAAAGGTGCCGCTCTTTTTGGTTTCCTTGTAGGCAACGGCGGCGAGCACATCAAGGAAACTGGCCGCATCCTTTTTGGTCACGTTGAGTTTGTCTGCAAGTTCAGAAATCAGTTGTGATTTGGTGATAGGTTTTGCGGTAGCCATAATCTTTTTCCTCCATTAATTGAGTTTTTGTATTCTAACCATCGGTATTTTATACCGCCTGGTATATCCAGCGACAGATCTTACGTTACCTCACCTTTTTGCATCTGTAAAGCAAATTAATGCAATTTTTTTTACAACATATAATAAAGAGCAGCCGGAAAATCAAGGGTAAAATAATGCACCGTATAAAAACTACCCGACTGTTGCCAGGGCTTCAAGCGGGAGCCGCTCCACGGCGTGCACCTTGTGAAACCTGCCGTGCCCGATCCGGGCAACTTCCCGGGCAAGCTTTTCCCCCGGGGCTTCCCCTCCCTCACTGATAAACACCACTGATATTTTTATGTTCTCGCGGCTGGCCTTTGCCGCCTCATTGAGCGTGTGCTGGATGCCTATCTGTTCTTTTCTCTCCATGCTGGTCTCCCGGGAGTAGGCAGCAACACGGGTGTGATGGAGGGCATTGTCCTGATCCTGTATGAGCGCTGCATTGGGCTGGCCGTCGGTTATGAGAATAATGTATTTGGGGTTGCTGTTTTTTCCCTTGAGCAGCATGCGTCGTGCGCAGATAAGGCCGTTGCCGATGTTGGTGTACTGCTCTGCCTTCATGGTCATGGCAGCCTCAAGGATCGGTGAGAGCTTGTCCGTAGGTGACACCACCACCTGCCCCAGATTGGAAAATGCGACTATGCCCACCCGGTCATGCTTGTCAAGGGCAGCCCTGGCCAGCTCTGCTACTGCCAGCTTGGCGTAGCGGAGTTTGGCATGCTCTTTCATGGAGGCTGACACGTCAACGCAGATGGCGATATCAAGCTGGTGGGACGGCTTCTTCTCAAACGAGCGCAGGTCGGACTGGTTAATGTCCTCAAGGGTTTTCCCTTTACGCATAACCCGGCGCAGGCTGTGCCGCACCGAGATATCGCGAAACACGTCACCGGTGCGGTAGCGCCGCACGTCACTCTTGTCCAGCTCATGCTCGCGGCGAAACGCCCTGCGCTCCAGTGCCTGCCCCTCCTGGCGCCGCACCAGCTTCTCCAGCAGCTTCTCCAGGGCAAGGCAGGACAGGGAGAAGCGCTTTCCGCCCTCGCTCAATTTTATTATGCCCTTTTTCTCAAGATCGTGGAGCAGGATTTTCAGCTTTTCATAATCGATCTTTTCCTTTGAAACGGGCATCCCCTTCTTTTCATTCAGGGTGTAGTGGACATAGAGGTCCTCAATGGAAGAACTCTGGGAGCGGCCCTGGTGCTGAAAATCCATGAGCTCGGCAAGCATTTCCCCGAGCGCCTGGGGCGGCACGGAGATTTTTTCTCCCTGTACCCCCGGCGGTTTCGGTAGCGCCTGTGCATTATTGAGGTACCGGGCAAGGTCATCGGGGGTTATTTCGCCGCGGGCCAGCGCCTCTTCAAGGCTCTTTTTCAGCGTCTGCTGTCCCTGCTCGCTCAAGGTCATCTGGGCAGAATTTAAAAGGTCAAGGAGCCCCCGCTCTTCAAGCTCCTTCAGCAGGTCGTGGTAGTTCTGCTGCAGGTTATTCAGGAGCCCCTTTTCCATGGCATCTTTCAGTGCCTGCTGTACCAGGGGGTGTTTCATCGCCTCCTCGGCAAACGTGGAATTATCCATGGGCAGCGTTTCGCCAGGCCCGAGCTGGCGGAGCGCTGCGTCAGAAAGGCCCATGAGGGCTTTGGCAATCTCTTCAGGGGTCAGCGGCCGTGCCGGCCCCGGGGCACGCTCCTGATCCTCCGGGTGCAGGGGTATCTCAAAAACCACCCGGCTGATAATACCCTTTAATATTTTATCAATAGCATGGTCTTCCCCCGGCTTAACCTGATTGCGGTGGGCAAGTGCCACGAGAGCCGCATCTGCCAGTGTCTGCCGGGTCACCTTGCCGCGCAGGAGCCCGTAAGCCTGGGCAATCTCGCGCAGCGCCAGCGTTCCGCGCACACCGCCGGGCCGGACAATGCGCGGGTGGTGCCGGGTAGCCTCAGCAATCGTACTGGCCAGGATGTCAATCTGTTCAATGCCGATCTTCTCATTCATGCGGCTGCGCAGCAGCCGGGCAAGGACTTCTTCCATCTCGGCGTACAGACCGCCGGCTGGCTCACCACCGCCTGCCAGATCGCAAACGTCCAGGGGGGCCATGCGCAGGCGTCCATCGTCCTGGGGCTCCGGGAGCCGGTAGATTTCACTGTGCAGCGCCGGTTTATTTAAAAATATTTTTACCAGCGGGGGGAAATCCAGTGCATGGGGAAGTGAGTAGAGCACCAGGAGTGATGCACGCTTCCCCTTTTTTAACCCATTATAGCGGCACAGATCCAGCAGCCTGCTTGCCGCATAGCATGACTCGTTAATGCTGTTTTCCCGTTCAAGATTCAGGTCAAACCCTGAGGTAAAGACCGCGTTCATGCAGTCCGCAGCCCTCTTTTCAAGCACCGCCACGGCAGCCGCTGCTGCTGCCTCATGAGCAAAGCGGCTGTCAGCCTTTTCCAGAAGCTCATGATAGGCAAGCTGATATTGTGACGACACCAGGTGCGGCCTCACCGCAAGGGGGACCAGCGGCAGTTTTTCGCGGAAGCACAGGGCTGCAAGCTCTGGCAGAAAGTCGCCTGGCTGAAACAGGTTTTCCTCATAGCAGGTGTCCCCCTGGCAGAGGCCGGTCCTGACCGGTATCTTCAGAGCATACAGCAGGGAAAGCGCATAGTACAGCGCCCCGCCGGTTACAGCAGGAGAAGCATCTACTGCTATGGCTGTCGGTTTATGTTTTTTTATAGCACGGGCAAGGTATGCTGCTGTCGTGATTCCGCGGACGGCATAGGGTAGAAGGATGACGTCTTTGCTCACCACGGTCCTGGAGAAATCTTCAGAGTACGTTCCCTCCAGCCAGTTAGAGACAAGCGTTGCGAGTTCAGGGCGTATGGTGCGCAGGAGAAAAAGAGCAGACGTTGTTGTTTCTGCGGGGGTGGGGAGTTTCAGCTTTTCAAGCAGAGCCGTCTCTATGCCGGGAAGTTTTACCCCCTGCCACAGGGCGTCCCTCAGGTCTTGGGTAGAAAGATTGAAAAATGGGGGCATGGTTTGACGTGTTACCTCTTTCTGGCGTCCTCGATGACTTTCTCAATGAGCAGGTCCTGTTTTTCATAGTAGCGGCTTTCAGCACTTACCACAAGCCGTCCCTTGAGCACCCGTCTGGCAGCCTTTTCCACATGCTCTTCTCTTACCTGCTTGGCATTTTTTAACCGGGCCAGGGCCTGCGCCTGTTCATAAATAGAAAGGCTGGTGCGCACGCTGGGGAGCCGCTCAATCTCTTCAGGCATGGCGCGGGCTGCATTGGAAATGGCAACCGCCCGATAGAGCATTGGTTCGGGGATGGTTACGCTGTCAATCTTTTTTCCGTACTGTTTGAGGATGGTTACCTCGTCTTCCATGTCCGGATAACCAATCCTGATCTCCTCAAACCGGTCAGAGAGGGTTTCGCTTACCCGCTCAACCCCGGCAAACTCCTCGGGGTTCTCGGTCGCCACAACGATCGTGCCAACCTGCGAGGTGAGGTCAAAACCGGCAATGGTGGTGATGCCCTCTTCCAGTACCTGCACCAGAGTGTTCTGGGTGCGCTGGGGGACCCGGTTGAGCTCGTCAATGAACAGGATTTTGCGATGGGCCTTCTGGATTTTCCCCGGGGTGAATGCACGGGGGTCCTGAATGCCCAGCCGCATTGCCATGACCGGGTCAATATCACCCATGAGGTCTTCCGGCATCATTTCAGGTGATCCCTGGATGCGGACAAACCGCCTGGCGCCCTGCACCTGGACCTTTTTGTGGTTTTTTTTACCGCGACAGTCCGGGCAGGTCGGGGTGTTTGGATAGCAGTTGTAGCGGCAGTCAGCGACCGTCTCCATAGACGGCAGCAGCGAGGATATAATCCGCGCGAGCGTGGTTTTGCCGGTGCCCGGCGGCCCTTCAAGCAGCAGGTGGCGGCCCGCAACCAGCACCGCAAGTATGGCCTCGCGGGTCTGGTCATCACAGTAAAAGCCCGCGAGCGGATTTTCCTTCTTTGTAACGCGCTCTAAAATCGCCCCTCTTAATTCTTCACGCATTGTTTTAGCCATGATACATTGACTCCCTTAAGAGGTTATGGCTTGTTAGCCTGCCAGCTTGCAGGTTAACAAGCCTTGATTCTGTATTCTGACTTCTGTCCTCTGTATTCTGCCTTCTGACTTCTGTCTTCTGCTTTAAAAACATCCCAGCTGGCAGTTCTGCACCTTGAGACCCGCAACATCCAGAAAGGCTTTCATTTTGTTCATCTGGATTTTGTTGTCCTGGGCGAACTTCTGCGACTGATAACAGGTTATCTTGCCATCCTTGGCTAAACTTTTCAGTTTGGCTTCAAGCTCTGCAGTCATCCAATCTTCCCGTTTTGGGTTTACAAACATGTCTGCTCTGGTCACGGTATGTACCTCCCTTTTAATTATTTGATTTGTGAATTATGTACTCTGTATAGCATAAGATGCCGGTGAGTACCATAGTTTAACGTCTCTTTGTTGTTGGCTGCTGCCGGTCTTTTTAATAATAACATAATAACATAATCTATAATGGTTTTCACCACCTTGACTTAAATCAACCATATAAAAATTTTAGAATAACACTACGCTGATTCAGGATAAAAAAAGGCAGAGCCAATAAAGACTCCGCCTTTTAAAATATCCGCCACTGAAATACACCCGTCCTCCGCCCGCCTTCCGAAGCCCGCTTCGTGCGGAGGGCAGGAAGCATTTCTGCGGAGGGTGGACAGAATAACACGGAAACAATCCTTCCTTTTTTAAAGGAAGGTCAGGAAGGATTTTTCCTTTTCGCTTTTTTGCCTCTTAACCTCTTTACCTTACCTGAACCCCGATCCACCGACTCACCGTTCCCCCTTTTTCACTTTGCACGTTTCACTTATTACTATAAATCAACCGCGGTTTTGCACTCACCGGGCCATGCATTGTACTCTTGCCCGAAAGGTCTATGTCTTCCAGTTTATAATAATATGCCCTGCCATTCTTTACATCCCTATCCACAAATTCATACGATGTGCCTTGGGTGGGAGAACCCTTTGCAGGTATCAGAGCACCATTTATTTTTATGTATGCACCATCCTGTGATTCAGAACGATACAGGTTGAATCCTGCATTGTCAGTTTCTGATTCAGTGGTCCAGCGTAAAATAACCTTTTTATGTGTGGCGCTCGCAGTAAAGGAAGAAAGTTTAATTACCGTTTGTTCCCCTTGTCCCTCGCGGGTGAAGTGATCAGCAGCTAAACTGCTTATTCCAGTTATTCCTTTATCTGATAGATCAACTTCTACACCCGGTGAATGAAAAGTCCACACGCTTTGTGAGTTTTTTGCTGCCAAAACTACACCCCCATCTGAAAGGGTGGAAACCTTCGTTTCGAATGGATGAAATATAAACCCACATTCGGTCAAGTCGATCTCTTTTTCATACTGGTATGAAGAAGTAAAGAAAATAAGTTTAGAGTTTCCGGGATCTGTTTGCGATAAAACACCATTAAAAATGTAGGCCACAAGACCACCGCCAGGTAACCCACTTAAAAAGAAACATGAGTCATAAGAAGATACATCGATTGAACCTTGGAAAGATCCATTTTCGGAAAAGAAATAAAGATTATTTGTAAATAGATTTTCACCACGCGGGTCATCGAGGCCAAGAAAAATATCTGCTACCACAAACCCTCCGTTATCTAAGCCAGTTTGACTGATAATGCGACCGGGCATCTCTTCTCCCTCATATTCTAGTACTGGTACTATAATTGTGTTGATCAATTGACCCGAATAATCATAAAGGTAGATCGTTTTTTTATTGTCACCTAATATAAAGCCCCCATTCTTAAGACCAGAGAACTTATATGACAGGGTGGGCCCGAACACGTATCCCGAAAGAATAATTTGATCCATATAACCCACAGCTGTCATTCTAATCAGGGTGCCCGTGCTGTTCGGGCCGTTAGAGAAGTTAGAGCTTACGCATACCAATCCATAGATTCCCGGTCCAATACTATCAACATCAGATATACTGTTTGAGTTATAGTTACCAATATAAGGATTCAAATCAATCGTGCCGAGTAATTGGCCGTCTGGCTTGAAGGAATAAACCACCTTTGTGGCATCCAGCACCATAAATATCCCATCACAGACATCCCCAAACCCGTTTCCATTACTATCTTCCTGATCAGGATTATAAACATACGGGCAGTTATCAACATCATCAGGAATACCGTCGTCATCCCAATCACCCAATGTAACCACTGTCGTAGTAGAAGGCACTGTAGAGGTGGTTAATACTG
>CAIYCZ010000400.1 GCA_903924805.1 uncultured delta proteobacterium
ACATTGGCAATACACCCGGTCGCAAACTGAAGCCTGACATTGGCAATATCCGTGGTAGAGGTCAGGACCGGGACTCCCACCGCATGAATAGCGGTGACCGGCGCATTGACCAGGGTGAGGATAATGTCGATATCATGAATCATGAGGTCAAGGATAACGTCTACTTCTATGCCGCGCTCTTTAAACGGGGCAATGCGGTGTGACTCGATGAACAGGGGCTTTTTTACAATATCCTTAATCGCCAGAAGGGCGGCATTGAAGCGTTCAAGATGCCCCACCTGGAGGATGAGCCCCTGGGCCCGGGCAATAGCAATTAAATCATCAGCCTGGGCAAGGGTGGTTGTCATGGGCTTCTCCAGCAGCACATCCACACCGCGCTGTAAAAACTCCCGGGCAATCTCATAGTGTAACGGGGTGGGGACGACAATGCTCACCGCCTGAGCCGTACCCAGGAGCATCCGGTAATCATCGTAGGCAGGCACCTGGAACCGGGCAGCCGCTTCACGGGCCCTGTCCAGATTACTATCCACTACACCGACGAGTTCCGCTTCTGCAAGGTGCGCATACTTTTCAGCGTGAAATTTTCCCAGATAGCCGATCCCTACGACACCGACCTTTACTGCTCCCATTTAGCGGATAACCCCTCGCTTGGAATTTTTAATAAAGTCAACCAGATGCTTCACCTCGGCGGAGGTGAGGTTTTCCTCATCAACTTTTTCAAACGCCTTTTTCACGGTGAGCCCGGAGCGGAAAATAATCCGGTAGGCCGTCTTTAATTCCCGTATAACATCAGGGGGAAATCCGCGGCGCTTGAGACCGATGAGATTTACGCCGTAGAGCTTGGCGCGCTCGCCAACCGCCATCATATAGGGCGGCACGTCCTTTGAAACACCCGTTAGGCCGCCAATTATGGCATAGCATCCGATGTGCACAAATTGATGGATGCCGACCAGCCCGCCGATGATTGCACAGTCCTCGATGTGGATATGCCCGGCAAGACTTGCTGAATTGGCAATTATCACATGGTCGCCTATCTGGCAGTCGTGGGCAACGTGGGCGTAGGCCATCAGGAAGTTATTGTTTCCCAGCACCGTTTTCCCGCCACCACCGGGAGTACCTCTGTTGATGGTTACAAATTCGCGGACGGTATTATTATTGCCGATAATGAGCTCGGTACGTTCATCCTTGAATTTTAAGTCCTGAGGAACAGCGCCCAGGGAGCAGAACTGAAAAATTTTGCACTGCTCTCCTATCCTGGTGTATCCTTCGATGACCACATGGGGCCCCACGGTGGTATCATTTCCAATCTGTACCGTATCGCCAATAACGGCATAGGGACCAATTTCAACGCCCGAGCCGATCTCAGCAGTGCTGCTCACCAATGCGGTTTTATGAATCATGTTCATCTCATACATTACATATAATTTCCACAGACAACCACAGAACCCTCTGCATGTTTCAGCTTCGGTTAATTTCTGTATACTGCTGTGGGGTTAATAATTTTCTGTATCACTCAACTCCGGCAGCGTCATCTTCCGGTTTTCCCATCTGCGTAGCAGCCATGGTAGCCATAAGTTCCGCCTCTGCTACCAGGTTATCACCAACAAATGCTTTACCGCTGAATTTCCATATCAACCGCTTAAAGCCAATTCTCTCAAGCTCAAAGCGGACCTGATCCCCGGGATGTACCGGCCTGCGGAACCGTGCTTTATCAATACCGATAAAGAGGATGTCGGAACTTTTTACTTTCTGGGAGCTGGAGCTGATGGCAAGGATGCCCCCTGCCTGGGCCATCGCTTCGATGAGAAGAACTCCCGGCATAATCGGCTGTCCCGGGAAATGCCCCTGAAAGAACGGCTCATTAATGGTCACGTTTTTGATTGCAACAATCCGCTTGTCTTTTTCCATCTCCAGCACCCTGTCAATGAGCAGAAACGGGTAGCGGTGCGGGATGTATTCCATAATTTGCTTAATATCAATCAAGTTGCTTCCCCCCCTTTAACGTTTTTTAGTCACGGTAAAATAAAAGAACCCGGAAAATTTAAAATTCTAAATCCCACTTACTAAATACTAAACAATATCGAATGACCAAAAAATTTAAATTCAAAACCATATGCCGTTGAATTCAGCGTTTTGGATTTTGGGATTGGAATTTGTCTGGGATTTAGATTTTAGAATTTAGGATTTATGCTGCTCCGTGGTCTCATTCTCTTTTTATTTTTTTAATTCATGTATTATGTTCTCAAGCTCCTGAACCCGGCCTTCCAGTTTCTTGATCGTCATCCGCATCTCCGGGATTTTAGGGATGGTCCGTGATGATTTCAGCCAGTCACGGTGCGGCATGTGCGGGTATCCTGAAACAACCTTCCCGGCTTCAATATTTCCCGTTACGCCGGTCTTTGCTCCGACAATGGCATCATCTCCGATACTGATATGCCCGACTATTCCCGCCTGGCCGGCCAGTGTCACACGTTTGCCAATCCTGGTGCTGCCGGAAATGCCGACCTGTGCAACCACAATCGTATCTTCTCCGATGATGACGTTATGGGCAATGTGCACCTGGTTGTCTGTTTTTACCCCCCGCTGTATCCATGTTTTACCCATGGCTGCCCGGTCAATCGTGTTGCCCGCTCCGATCTCAACATCATCATCAATCTGCACCATGCCGACCTGGGGAATCTTGTAGTATGAAGCCCGGTCCTTTGCAAATCCGAAACCGTCGCTTCCGATAACAGTCCCCGGATGAATAATGACCCGTCTGCCGATGCGGCAGCGCTCGCGGATCGTCACATTCGGATAGATACGCGTGCCTTCGCCAATGGATACATCATTCCCCAGAAAGCAGTGAGGATAGATGGTCACTCCATCTTCAATAACACAGCCGTCTCCAATATATACAAACGGGTAGACGGTCACGTTCTTTCCGATGCGAACTCCTGTGCCGATGACTGCTTTCTCGTCTATAGTCCCGGGCTCCGTCTGTGCCGGATGAAACACGCCGACTATTTTAGCATAGGCAAGATACGGGTTTGCTGCTTTAATAAGCGGCTTTGACAATACGGAAACATCAGGAGCACAGATAATTGCAGACGCCCTGGTGGTTTCACTTTTTTTGAGGTATTTGGGGTTTGCAATAAAGGTAATTTCACCTTCGACGGCTTCATCTATCCCTGCAACCCCGCGGATGAGGATGCTGCCGTCCCCCGACACCTCACCACCTACAATTCTTGCAAGTTCGCTCAGCGGTTTTTCCATGCCGTTCTCTATCTACTATTTTTTCTTTGCGTGAGGCTGGGAATCATATAGGGAAATGATTTTTTCCGTCAGGTCCAGTCCATCTGACGTATAGAGAAGCACCGTTTCGCTCTTTTCAAAGATAATGGTGTATTTGTTTTCCTTGCCGTATTTCTTAATTATGTCAACAAGGTCTTCAAGGATTCCCCGGGTAAACTGGGCATCTTTAATCTGGAGTTCGTCCTTGAGGTCCTTGACTTTCCGCTCATACTCTTTTTGCATCTGGAGGAATTCTTTTTCCTTCTCTGCTTTCGCCTCATCCTTAAGCATGGAGCCCTGTTTTTCCAGCGTTGCGCCAAGTTTCTCGATCTCTTCCTTCTTTCTCAGTATCTCAGATTCTGCCTTCTTGACCTCCTGAGTGAACTTTTCCTTGGCCTGTTTTCCTGCGGTGCTTTCATTCAGCGCTTTCTGCAGATCAACATAGCCGATTTTGTATTCCTCTGCTCTCACAACCGGGCAGCACAGCAGCACAGCCAGAAGAGCTCCTAACAATACCGTAGCGTTTCTCATAATAGTTCCTTCCTCCTGTAAAGTAAATTTAAACCGTTTCTCTACGCTCACTTAAAAAGTCTGCCCCATGGAGAATTCGAAGTTGCTGGTTTTCTCATCGTACTTGGAATTGGGATCAAGGTTTATTCCCCACTCAACGCGCAGCGGGCCAAATGGCGAATACCACCTGACACCGACGCCAACATCATAGCGCAGGTCAGAAAAATATCCTTCACCCTGCCGGTAGGCATTTCCTATGTCGGCAAAGACCACACCACGAATTCCCGCCTCCTTCATAATGGGGAAGATATATTCAAAATTAAAGAACAGCTCTTTATCGCCGCCGATTACATCATACTTGTTGTTGTTATGATAATTACTTGAATCAGAGTAATAACTTGAATCATAGTAATCACTGTTGTCATTATGGCTCGTATTATAATTGTTGTCGTAGTGCCATTTGCCGTTCTCTTTATAAAATTTATTCTTCTTTTCCGGGCGCTTCTCCCGGGGACCAACCGTGCGGGCTTCAAACCCGCGCATGGAATCAAGGCCGCCGAGGAAGAACTTATCGGAAATGGGCACGTCCCTGCCGCCGTAGCCGAAGAGATATCCCATGGTTCCCCTGATCATAAATGCGGTATCCCAGCGCATGGGGAAGTACTTTGCCGCACTGCCGATGAGCCCCATAAATTTATTCTCCCCGGCAATGCCGGCAAACTCTGTTGAACAGCTCAAAAATGAGCCCTTGCGCGTATTGAAACGGTCATCCCGCGAGTCTCTTACAATATTTGCCGTAAAGCTTCCCGTGGTACTGGTGCCCTCCTGTTTCTGAATTTCAAGCGCCACGTTGTCATCCACATTTTTGATATCGAGCTGCTCGAACCGGTAGGAAAGGTTCAGCCGCGTATAATCGAAACGGGCTATGGGAAAGCCTTCGCGAAGGTTTATTCCCTTGCTGGTCCGCTCAAACTCTTCATATTCCCGGCCCGTATTATACAAGTCAAAACCAACGGAGGTCCTGGTGCCACGCCACCACGGCTCGGTAAAGGAAATATCGTACCGTGAAGACCTGCCGCCGATGTTTGCCATGAAGCTCAACTGCTGGCCTTTTCCGCGAAAGTTGTTCTGCGATATCTGGAACATACCCATGATGCTGTCAGCCGAACTGTAGCCGGCGCCTATGCTGAACGATCCGGTAGGCCGCTCTTTTACCTCAAGATTGAGGTTTACTTTGTTGGCAGCGCTGCCGGGCTCCGTGTTAAACTTGACTTCCTCAAAGAATCCCAGGTTGTTGATCTCCTGCTTGCTCCGGTCAAGCTCCTTGGAGTTATAAATAGAGCCTTCCGTGAGGCGCAGCTCCCTGCGGATGACATTGTCGCGGGTCCGGGTATTGCCGGTGATTTTGATCTTTTCCAGGTAGGTTTTTTCACCCTTTTCAATGCTGAACGTCAGGTTTACTTTTTTCTCTTCCGGTTTGACGTCAGTGAGCGGGGAGATATCTGCAAACGCGTATCCCTGTTCAGAATAGATTCCCTTAATTGCTATCAGATCCTCGTTTAAAATGTTGCTGCTGAAAACTTTCCCCGGAGTGGATTTTATTATTGCCATCAGCGCTGCTTTATCCCGGATCAGATCACCCCGGACATCTATGCTGCCGATAACAAACTGGTTCCCTTCAAAGATAGTGAAGTTAATGTAGATGGCGTCTTCCTTAAAGTCAACAGCGGGCTTATCCACCTTTGCCTGCAGATAGCCCTGACTGTAGTAGTATCCCGTGATGCGGTCAACATCCTTTTCCAGGTCATCATCTTTGTACATACCTGCGGTGGTGATAAATGACAGGATGTTTTTCTCCCGCGTTGCCATCACTTTTTTAAGCTGTTTGCCGGGAATTGATTTATTGCCGGAGAAGGTTATCTTTTTTACCTTGGTGACTTTACCTTCTGCAATATTGAATAGCACCCCTGTTTCTTCGCTGCTTATGGGCTTGAGTTTGTAGTAGACACTGACGTTATAAAATCCCTTATCAGTATAGACTTTCCTGATGCGGGTCACGTCTCCGGTCACCTTGTTGAGGTCCAGCACGGTGCGCAGCTTGGTCTCCATAACTTTCTGAATATCTTCAAGCTTGACGGTTTTATTCCCCTGAATCTGTATTTCCTTAACCGTTGGCCGCTCCACCACCTGGAAGGTGATCTCTTTTCCCCCCGGTCCATCAGCACTTGCCACCTTGACGTCTTCAAAATAGCCCATCTGATATATTCGTTTCAGATCTTCCTGAAGCTGCTCCGGAGAAAACACATCGCCGGACTTGGTGAAGATAGACAGCATGATGGCATCCTGCTCAATGTATTTATTACCGGTGATCAGTATTTTGCTGACAACCTGTTTGCCCAGTATTTTAAAATACAGCGAGCGGGCAAGCTCGTTAAGTTTTGCCGGCAGGCTGCCCATGTCTGCAGCAGTGCTGGAGAACCGCTGGACGGGCATTTGCTCCCGGGTGTTAATGAGTGCCGTATCGAGGCTCGCCTGCTTTCCTATCTTGGTGAGACTGCCCAGGATGACAAAATCAGCCCCCATCTCTGACCCAAGGCGTCGGGCCGTTTCCTCAGTAATCTTTTTCCCGGAAAGGCGCGCCAGGTGCTGCTGCAGCAGCACCTTCTCCACGGTCGTAACATCTCCCTTGCTTTCAAGGCGCGTGGAGAGCATCTCGGGGATCGCCTGTTTCAGGTATCCTATGTCCTCCTGAGCATTAATATCAAACGGCAGCACTGCCACCCGCACAGCAGCTGAGGCCGTAAACGGCACTACCCATAGCAGGGCGGTTGCGAGCATGCAGTACCGTATGTAATGGGCTACACAGTTGATATACTTCACAGCACAAGACCTCGTATGTAATACTACTGTTGTTTTTCTACTATCTGACCATCCAGCAGGGTGATGCAGCGCTGTAGCTTTCTTGACAGGGCCTCATTATGCGTCACGATAATGAACGTTATCCCCAGCTCAGCGTTCAACTCAATGATCAGATTGAACACGTCTTCACCGGTATGGGTATCAAGGTTGCCGGTCGGCTCATCGGCAAGGACAATGTCCGGCCGCATGATGAGCGCCCGTGCCACTGCCACCCGCTGCTGCTCGCCGCCGGAGAGTTCCCCGCGCTTATGGGTAAGCCGGTCCCCAAGACCCAGCCGGGAGAGTATATCCCGCGCGCTCTGGTCTGCCGCGTGTCGGTCCATCCCGGCAATAAGGGCCGGCATCATCGTGTTTTCCAGGGCGCTGAATTCCGGCAGCAGATGGTGAAACTGAAAAATGAAGCCAAGTTTTCGATTGCGAAAGCTCGCCATCCGGTCATCATCCCAGGAAAACAAATCTTCTCCGTTATAGCACACCGTACCTGCTGTGGGCTTATCCAGCGTCCCCAGGATATGCAGCAGGGTGCTCTTGCCGACCCCGGAAGGGCCGACAATGCCAAGCGCCTCGCCGCGGAGCACGTCGAGGTCAATCCGTTTCAGGACTTCGGTCTTTTTCTGATTGCTCCAGAACGTCTTTTCCAGGTTTTTGACCTGGAGAATCGGGCTGGCGCTGGCGTTATTCATAGCGGAGCGCCTCTGCCGGATCAAGACGGGATGCCTGCCTTGACGGGTAAACGGTTGCTAAAAACGTTATAAGGATGGCTGAAAAAACCACCCAGAAGGTGTCAAAAAAACTGGTCTTCACCGTCAGATTTGGAATGTAATAAATGTCCTGGGAAAGCCCAACGATGTGATAGTGATTCTGGATATATGCCAGGACATACCCTCCGAAAAGTCCCAGCGCAGTTCCGAAAATGCCGATCACCAGCCCCTGAATGATAAAAATCCTCATAATGGCAGAAGAGCTCGCTCCCATGGCTTTAAGAATCGCAATGTCACGGTTTTTGTCATGGACCACCATGATGAGCGTGCCGATAATGTTAAACGCTGCGACCAGAATAATAAGAATGAGGATAA
>CAIYCZ010000401.1 GCA_903924805.1 uncultured delta proteobacterium
ACGGTTATTGTATGTTTGTACCTGATAAAATTTTTATTGAAGATGCGGTTAAAGACCTCCCACTCACCCGTCAGATCATTGAAAAATGCTCCCGCGTTCCCTGCGAGCTTGTCCCCAGCGCTAAAGAATTTATTCGTGATTATCAGGAGCGGAGTACCCATCAGCTGCACGAGAAAAATACCCTCCTGCTCTGTCACAATAAAGGCCGCTTCCTGGAGCCCTGCCCGGGAACCAGGCAGTATCTCTGCTGCGGCTATACCATCCTGAACATTGGTACCGGGTGCCCGCTGCGCTGCTCCTACTGTGTGTTGCTGGCATATCTGAATAATCCGTTTATCACCATCTATGCAAATCTTCACGACATGTGGGATGAGCTTGCAGCAAGCCCTCAGCTTCAAAGCAAAAGCATCATCCGCATCGGTACCGGGGAATATGGTGACAGCCTTGCCCTGGAGCATCTCACCGGCTTTGTCCCTGCTATCGCCGCGTATGTGCGGAAGCAGAAAGGCCCGGTACTTGAGCTTAAAACAAAGACAACGGCAATTGAGCCGCTCATCGGCCTTGACCACGGTGGCTCCATTATTGTCTCATGGTCGTTAAACGCGGAAGAGCTGGCGCAGACAGAAGAGACCGGAGCAGCACCGGTTATCTCCCGGATAAAGGCTGCCAGAACGCTTATTGACGAAGGGTACCGCATAGGCTTTCATTTTGACCCGCTCATCTATTACCCAGGGTGGGAGCACGGGTATAAGGAGGTTGTTGATTGCATAGCACACCACATCCCGCCGCAGCACATAGCCTGGATAAGCCTCGGATCACTGCGCTATATGCCTTCCCTCAAGTCAATCAGCCGGAAAGCATTCAATCAAAGCAGAATTTTTGCAGAAGAGTTTGTACCGGGGCTTGATGGCAAGATGCGCTACTTTCAGAAGATACGCATTGAGATGTATACAAGGCTGGTCACCTGGCTCAGGGACTATTCACCTCATATTTTTATTTATCTGTGCATGGAAAGCCCCATTGTCTGGGAAAAGTCACTCGGTTTTGTCCCCTCATCAAACAGGGAGCTTAAGCGAATGCTTGATGAAAGAATAAAAAGGTGAAAAGAGAAAAGTGGAAAGTGAAAAGAGAAAAGTGAAACGATGAAGAAACTTTTCACCTTTCACATTTCACGTTTCACGTTTTAAAGCCGTATTTTAAAGCCTTGACAACGCTGCACTATTAATTATATTCACATAAGCTATGGAAACCTACAAACGCCTGCTTACCTTTGTCAAGCCATACTGGACGCGGGTTGTTACTGCCATTATATGCATGATTCTGCTCGCCGGGGTGAATGCAGGTATTGCCTACATGGTGAAGCCTACCATTGACGAAATATTTCTGAAAAAAGATACTGCCATGCTGTCTATCATTCCGGTGTTAATTATTCTTGCCTATTTTTTTAAAGGTCTTTTTGATTATGGTCAGGAATACTTAATGGGCTGGGTGGGGAATCGAGTGGTAACCGATATACGCAATGCGCTTTATCTGCACACGCAGTCGCTTTCTCTTAAGTTTTTTCAGAACATCACCACCGGCATGCTCATGTCACGCATTGCAAATGATATAGGCATACTCCAGCGCTCGGTCTCAGATGCGATCGCCAAATTGTTTATGAATTTTTTTGTCATGATCGGACTGGCCGGTGTTGCTTTTTATCAAAACTGGCGACTGGCATGCATCTGCTTTTTCATACTCCCCTGGGTATTAATCCCGATTACCCGGTTCGGGAAAAAGAGCAAGCGCTACAGCCGGCGCAGCCAGGAGAAAATCGGCCATATAAGCACCTTCCTCACAGAGACCATCGCCGGCAACCGGATTGTCAAAGCATTCTGTATGGAGAGCTATGAAAATCAGCGTTTTGCAAAGGAGAACGACAGGTTCTTCCGCATCAAGCTCAAAACCTTGAAAGTGAGCGCTCTGTCCTCCCCCGTTATTGAGATTTTCGGTGGTTTAATGGCTGCGGCAACTATCTATTATGGCGGCTCACGGGTCATCAGCGGCGAGATAACCACCGGCCAGTTCTTCTCATTTGTTGCTGCACTGGGGATGATGTATAAGCCGGTTAAGTCTTTCAACAAGGTTAACCAGCAGATACAGGAAGCCATGGCAGCAGCTGTCAGAGTGTTTGATATTTTTGATACACCTCCTGACATTAAGGACGCCCCCGGCGCAACGCCGCTGCCTTTGATACGGGAATCAATAGAATTCAGGAATGTGTCCTTTAAATATGAAGAAAAGCCGGTTCTCACGGATGTGAGCTTTTGCGTCAATGCCGGAGAGGCAGTCGCCATAGTAGGGCCGAGCGGCGCGGGGAAAACCACTATAGCCAACCTGATACTGCGGTTTTATGATGTCATCTCGGGCGGCATGTATATAGACGGCGTGAATATAAAAGAGCGCACGATGAAATCTCTTATAGGGCAGCTGGCAATTGTGACCCAGGAAACGATTCTGTTTAACGACACGGTTTTGAACAACATCGCCTACGGGAGCCCCGGCAAATCCGAGCAGGAAATTATTGCGGCGGCACAAGCTGCTTTTGCCCACGAGTTTATTGAGAAGATGACGCACGGCTACCAGACTATCATTGGAGAACAGGGTGCCAGGCTTTCAGGAGGGCAGCGCCAGAAAATCGCCATTGCCCGCGCCATTCTCAAGGGCGTCCCTATTCTTATCCTTGACGAGGCAACCTCATCTCTTGACAGCCGCTCGGAGAAGGAAGTGCAAGGCGCTCTGGAAAATCTCATGAAGGGTAAAACCACGATAATGATCGCCCACCGTCTCTCCACGGTTCGCAACGCCAGCCGGATTATTGTTTTCTCAGAGGGGAAAATTGTTGAACAGGGATCCCACGATGAGCTCATGCAAAAAAAAGGTCTCTACCACACGATGCTTACAATTCAAAGCACCCCGCCGCAAAGAAAGCTCAGCCTGGTACATAACAGTTAGAAACACCGCACCAGAGCGCAGAGATTTGTTATATTCCTAACCCGGACAAGCCGGAACCAAAGTTAACCGCAAAGACTAAAAAAGAACCAAAGAAGATTGAATTTGGAACTCACAAAGGTAAAAACAAAAACTTCCTGATTTCTTGAGTTCCAGATTTTTAATTTTTAGTTCACCACAAACTACAAACCGTAAACTATAAACAACCCATGAACCCTCGACCCCTGAGATGCACATGCGTACTATAGACGGCTATACCGGTAAGCACTACTCAAACGTACGGCTCTTCATCAGGGATGATCTTGTTTCCCTCTACTCCCCTGGTGGATGGCAGGATTTTTGTTATGAACTTTTTCATAACAGGGGAAAATATCATCTGCAAAAACAAACGACTTACAAATCCATTTTCACACTGCAGTTCCCCCCTTCTGAAAACTCAGCTCTTCTGGTTAAAAAATACACAAACCGCGGTCTGGTAAAACTGTTGAAGAGTCTTTTTCGTCCTTCCCCGGCATTCCATGAATTTCGGCTGTCCCTTGCCATGCACCGGAGAGGTATCCCTTCCCTTATGCCCGTACTGGTTGCTGAACTGAAGAAGAATGGCTGCATCCATGAAAGTCTTGTGGTAATGCCTTTTCTTTCCGGGGCACAGGAGCTGAAAGATTTTTTCCTCAAAAAAGAAGCTGCTGCATTGGTACGCACCTCCCTATCCGAACGATGGGAAATCTGTAAAAGCTTTGGCAGGCTCACCGCTCACATTTTCCAGAGCGGACTGTACCAGAATGACTATTCCCTCAATAATTTTATGATTAAAAAGGAGGGGAACGAGAGCAAAATCTATTTTATTGATTTTGAACGGGCAGAGATAAAAGAAAGACTCTCTGAAACTGAAAAGATCGAGCTCCTTACCAAACTCAACCGGGTTGGGCGTGAAGTAACCATGACGGATCGCTTCAGGTTTCTCAGGGCATATCTCGAGGGAGCAGGCACGCTCAAGGATGCTAAAACATGTGCCCGTACGCTCCAAAAATCGACGCTTGCGATGCTGCGCCGGGATTTGCAGCGCGGCAGGCTCACCAGTGTTTATACCTCTGAAAACTATGTGAAGTTTAACACAGGCGGCTGCCGCGGAATGCACAAAACAGGCTACGCTACAGAAGAAATAATGGCACAGATAGCGGCACTCCCGCAGAATAATGAAACGGTTACCCTATCCCTGCATTATGGCCCCGTTATGCATCCCGTGCAGGTTATACCCTTCATGAAGGGCGCGGCTGAGAAAATGTGGGCAACAATTAATATCCTCATCCTTGCAGGACTCCCCTTTGAAATGCCGCACGTTCTGCTTGAGGGCGAACAGGGTGGATTTCTTTTCCTGAAGCTTCCTGAATCCGGCACCGTTCAATCATTTGCAGCAATCAGGCAGCACGCCGGAACCCGCGTGATGAATGTGCTTGAAATACATTTTGCAAAAGAGCTCAAGCAGGTTGGTGCCATGATTACATCTCTGTGCCAATAGTCCATGAAGCAAAAGACCGTATCTTCCAGCACATTGTTAGTAAAAAAACTTGATGCCCGGAGTTCACGGCGCAATTAAAAATCTGGAACTCAAGAAATCAGGAAATTTTGATCTTTAAACTTCCTTAATTTAAAAATCTCCCCTAACCCCTCTTTAAAAAAGAGGGGAACGAGTATCCCTCCTTTTCTAAAGGAGGGTCTGGGTGGATTTTAAAAGAT
>CAIYCZ010000402.1 GCA_903924805.1 uncultured delta proteobacterium
AGAGGAAAATAATATCAGCAATTTTTTCGTATAACGCAGATCTTTTTCTGGACCGGATAGATATATAGGAAAACATACTTGCCCCGAGGAACAATAGTATAGCTATCCCCAGCATTTCATCAACAAACGTCTTCTCTGGCGTACCGAAAAGATTAATCGAGGACAGCAAAAGAAAGCACAGTCCCAGCAGGTTTGCCGACGTGGGCAGGATATGATGGGAGACATTGTTGTTTTTCTTTTCGTCTGAGGACATGGTTACTTCCTGTTCTGTTCAGAAATCAGACCAAACAGTGCTTTTGCCGCTTCCTGGGGACCCTGCGTTTCATACCCGCTGATGCCCAGCCGGGTGCGCATCTGGCCTACATAAACACCAGCCGCAAATGCAGTCCGGAAAGTTTTTTCGGCAAGCTTTTCATGCAGTTCCCGGTACTGGGGAGCCCCGAAAATGTTTGCAAAATAGCTGTGCACCAGTCCTGTTGCGGTGGTCGTGCCTTTTGACATTGTCGTGCCTTCTCGGAATACGCGCAACGCTTCCTGCGGAGTCTCATATTTCTCAAGGATGGGGTGATCCTCATCCACTGCTTCATAGTTGTTGGCGTAGAGCATGATGTTAACCGGGTAGCCGTGAAGCACCTCATCAAGGGTGGTCACCGGCAGCACAACCCGCGCATTCACCTTCTGCGGGCTCATGATGATAGCCCGGTCAATCTGGCCGAACGCATATCCCTTCTGCAGGTCATCAAGGCGGACAAACGCGCCTACCTCTGTGCCGTATCCCAGCAGCTTTCTTTCAGCTTCATGAATTTCCAGCGACCCCATATCGTCTGCAATTATGCGCAGCTCGGTTATATACTCCTCTCCCAGCAAACGCAAAGCCTCAAGCGTTTCTGATTTTCCTGCCCCGGTGTCGCCGATCAGAAGGACATTTGCCGAAACACCGCGGCCAAGATGAATGTGGACCATGGCACCATGATAGGGCATCCTGCCGCGCTTCATGACAATAATGTTGTGCAGGGTGAGGACCATCTTTTTAAGATAGCCGAAGTACCCAAAATGGTCATCTATTGGCACAGCCCCTACCAGCATGCCGTTGTGTTCATCATCATGGAAAACGGTTGGAAGCTCACCGAATTCCGCCAGAGATTCAGAGGGGACTCCGTATGCATATACGGCATCAGGCCCCCGTGCAATCTGTTCATCAGTGGCAATCTCAAAAAGATTGGCAAGAGAACAGCCCAGCGCCATAAAATGCTGATGGAAATAGACGAAGATAACCAGCGGCCCCACCTGTGCGGGATAGCACAGCCAGTTATCCCTGCTGAGGGGCTTTCCGGCAAGCGGGTTGCGATCCACCTTCCTGAATTGCCCGCTGCGCGTGTTCATAGGCGGGTCTATAATCATCGGCGGATTGATCAGCACCTGTCTGATGAACGGTACGTCGCCGATCGCCTGGCGATACTGTTCCGGGAGCCGGCATTCACGGGGGACCGCAATGAGGCCGACATTGCAGCCGGCTGCAACCTGCCGGTAAATGCGGGGGTGATCCCCGGTAATATTTTCACAGATATCCCGATAGACGCCGCGAATGAGATCGGTCAGCGTACCAATGGTTGCGTTAAATGAGCGGTACGGGCGCTGGTCAAAGCTGCTGGGGCCGGGCTCTGAATGGAGGATCATGAAACGGTCGAAGGTGCGCCAGAAATTGTACAGCCCCTCGACAAAAATATGGAGCCGGTTGCGTGTGGTGGGCTCAAGCAACTTCTGCGCTTCGGGTATAATCTTTGCGACTTCCTCGAGCGGACGTTCGAACAGCATTCCGAGAAGTCCCACCATGGTTAATCCCCCCGGCTTACTAAGAAGATCTAAAGAGAGGATACTCTGGAGATGAGAGCTTTGATTGACGAATTTTTTAATATAGAGGTCAATTATCTTTTCAAGCTCTTCGCTCTGGAAAAGCTGCTGCGGTGTTGAACAGATCATTCCCTCAGTATGCAGAATGATCTGCCGCTTCTCCTGTACAAAACGTTTCCAGGCCACAAAAATGCTCCCTGTGGGATAGTGAATAGTGAATAGGGGAATGAATTACAAATGTCAAAATCCAAATGACCAATGAATGCCAAAATCTAAATACCAAAT
>CAIYCZ010000403.1 GCA_903924805.1 uncultured delta proteobacterium
ACATTGCCTGACGTTTCCTGCCATACAATACCCACATCACCATTAAAAAGGTTCATGGTGTAATCATTGCGTATGACCATGACCGGTCGGAACTGATACCATCTGCTTAACGGATTTATAAATCCTTTTTTTTTCAGTATGGTCTCGACTATACGGTTTATGGATTCAACGCCATAGGGCCCCTGCCGCAACGCACAGAGAACCTTGAATCCTGTTATGAGTTTTAAGGCCTCATCAGGGTTTTGGGCATTTAAATACGGGTTGTATCCTCGCACTGCAGGCTCTTTTAATGCGGACTCAAGCGCCACTGCAGAAACCGAATCCTTAAAGACGATATCTTCATTGCCTCCGTTTTTGAGAAGATGAAGCGCACGCTCTGCATTGCCGGTTCGTATTGCCTGGCTTAATGCACCGATGCCGCTGTCTGCTCCAAACCGGTAGTTTTTGTGCAGCACGATCAGGGAATCAGCCATAGGATGCTCAGATGTTGAAGACGGCACTTCTTCCCCCCCACATTCCAGAATGATGCGGGCAAAACCGTGCGAGTAGCCATGCTCATTTCCCGTGTCGCATATATCACCGAGCACTGCTCCTGCCGCGACCGATGCAAGCTGGTCGCGGTCACCAAGCAGAATCAGATGAGCATGCCCGGGGACTGCCTGGAACAGCTTTGCCATGAGTGCAAGATCTGCCATTGATGATTCATCCACGACAACAATGTCATAGGGAAGCTGATTCTCTGCAGTATATCTGAAATACGGGGTGCCCGGCACAGGGCCGAGCAACCGGTGCATTGTGAACGCTTCCTCAGGCAGTGCCGCCTTTACCGCGTCGCTGCAGTCCAGTGTTCCTTTTGCTTGTTGCATAATTTCCTTGAGCCGGGCAGCTGCTTTACCGGTTGGTGCTGCCAGCGCCACTGCAGGGGCTCTTCCTGCACCCCGTTCCTGCTCAAGAAGAAGCGCTAAAATTCGGGCTGCTGCATAGGTCTTTCCAGTGCCCGGTCCTCCTGATAGAACGCATATTTTTTTCTGCACCGCAACACATGCAGCAACCCGCTGCCAGTCAGTCCCGGCATCTGCACTGTGCGGAAACAGCTGGTCAAGCTGCTGCCGCAGCATTTCCGCGGGAGGTTGTGCGGTATTCATAGCAAGCCGCGTTTTAATGCTTTCTGCCAGGCTCTGCTCGTATTCCCAGTAGCGGTAGAGGTAGAGCCGCCCCTTTTCATCAAGAATGAGCGGCTTGAACTCTCCCGGAGTGCCAACTGCCTGACTCTTGCGAAGTTGTGCAATCCAGGTATGCTCTGCAGGAAGCTGAAATTGATTTTCTGTTTCGCCAAACGCTTTGGCAATGGTTTTACCTGCTGCTGCCGGGATATCAATGCATATATCTCCACGGCTCGTACGGCAGCTGACCAGAAGAGCCGCAAGCATAAGCCCGTCATCGCTGCTGTCGGAAAGTTTCATCATAAATCGTGCAAAATGCCGATCAATTGCAGAGAACTGCTCATCTTTGATCACTGCATTCATGCTGTCGTCCATACTGCTAAATCTCCCGTCTGCCGGCAAGATAGTCACTCAATGCAGTTACCATATTTTTTGACGGCTTATCCCGGTAGATTCCATACTCCGGGCCATATTCCGGGTTAATCCCGCGTATAAAATAATAATAGACCCCGCCAAAATGCTTGTCATAGTCATAATCCGTACCCCTCATTGCAAGGTAGCGATGCAGAGCAACAGTATAGAGGTGGTATTGAAGTATATAGTAATGCTCTATCATGGCTTTTTGCAATGCAGCGCGTGAATAATCCGCAGGGCTGTCTCCCAGGTAATTTGATTTCCAGTCAATAAGATAATATTTCTCACCGTATTGGAAAACCATATCAATGAAACCTCTTATAAAACCCTGAACCGGACTGAATCCGAGTTCTTTCATGCGCTGGTCAAAATCATGTGATAGGTGCGGCATGTCCGCGACGGTAAAAATATCAGCCAGGCCCGCAGCGGTGATGCGCTCAAGAGGGAAATAAAATTCAAGCTCGTGGAGGCGCTCCTGCCTGCTGATGTTTTTGAGCATGAAATCAGGCCGGGCATGCTCAAGCCGCATGAAAAGCACCTGCTGCACCATCTTCCACAGGGTGTCCTGCCAGCGCATTTCAAAACCATAACGCCCAAGCGTATCTCCTATGATCTGCCGAGACTGCGCAGCGTCTGCAAGGCTGAAATCAACCTGTTCAAATATTTCATGTATACAGCTCCCGGCTTGTGCTCCACGGGGAAAGC
>CAIYCZ010000404.1 GCA_903924805.1 uncultured delta proteobacterium
AAAGAGGGGAACGAGTATCCCTCCTTTTCTAAAGGAGGGTCTGGGTGGATTTTAAAAGATAAAAAGATTAAAAGTGGAGAGGACACAGAAGTCATGAGTTGAAGAGTTACGAGTGTTGGAGTTTTTTAACTCCTCGACTCCTTTACTAAAAAACTCTGTGTGCTCTGTGGTTAATGTTACACAATACGATAAACACTGAAGGAACCCTGCTATGAACACAACCGTAAACAGAAAATTATATTGGATACTGTTTCTTCTTATATTTTTCACCGGAGCCTGTGCTGCTGTCCGGCCGCCTGAAGAAAAAGGGGCTGCCTACCCGGAAGGGAAGATAGCACCGGGGGTTCCTTCCGATGAAGACCTGTTTTTACTTGGCACCTCCTATCTGGGAAATGCCGAGCTGAATCCTGACTATTTTAACGCCCGGGCTGCCTTTGATAAACTGGTAAAAACCTATCCTCACAGCAAAAGGCGCCACACCTCTGAGCTGTTTATCAGGCTTATAGATGAACTCCAGTCCCTGAAAGCCAGGAAGTCTCCCGAGGCTCTTAATAAGCTGCTCAGGGAAAATGAGCAGATGAAAAAGGATCTGGAGCGCCTGAAGCGGCTTGAAATTGAAACTGAGCGGCGGGACCGGATGCTCAGGTGAGGATTTTTGGTGAGCCTTTTAGAATCAAATGTTTTAGAGATTGAGAAATGTAAATACTTTATTATGATTCAGGCTGTTGATTTGATTGAGTATATTGATTTTAACCCTACCTAAAATGTATCCCGAGAGGGAGATCGTTGATTGTAGGGCAAATAAGAAAGCCAATTTTTTAAAATTTCTAAAAAAATTTCAAATCAACAGCCTGATTAGGATTGATTAGGGGGGAGCCTAAATAATCAAATGGCCAACCAACCGTCCTTAACGGACTGGCCAGACAAGGTTGCTGATCGTCTTATAGGTGCTGAAGGCGTAGCCGTAGCCCATGTCCACGATCCACGCAGCGCGGCTGCCGCCTGCACCGTACGTAGACGACCAGTAGTAGTCCATAAACACATTGGTAAAACCACACTCCTGCCCGTTCAGCCATGCATCAACACTATCCTCTTCGGCATTGATTAAACTCTCAAGTTCATTGATATTCGGCAACCGCCAGTCGTTTTTGCCGAGATAGTTCTCTCTGTTCAACTTCACAACGTATAATACTGCTTCGTTCCAGGTCATTCTGAAGCGATTGTTAGCATCTTTCGGCCAGATAAGGCCTGTAAGTTTATCGGTCATGGTGCCGTCGCCGTTATCGTCAAACCGAGGGCTCGGCCACGCAGCGCCTGCCTGCAGTTCGCCATCCTGCCCCGTGCCGGAGCAGTCAATTTTATTGGCGCCTTCATCATAGCATGTCGTCTGGCCCGTCCGGGGCAGTTCTATTGCTCCATTTCCAGCATAGCGAACCGGCCAAACGTAGTAGTAACTCGCCTTAATGTAGACGTCGAAGTAGGCGGAGTACATGTCCACGACCCACGCGCAATCGGCATAGCCAGCATAGGACGTAGACGACCAATAGTTGAGCGACTGCACATTGGTGAAGGGGTGGCCTTCAGGCAAGGCCGGATCGTACTTTGAAAAATCGCACAGACTGCGCAGCTCCTTTCTGTTGGGAAGCCTCCAATCCGTGTGACCTCCGTTATTTACCGTCTTCACATAGTCGAGCGCCTCCCGCATAGTCATCGCCTTGCCCGAAGGGTTTGCGTCTTTTGTCCACATAATGCCCGTAAGCTTGTCGGTGACCGTGCCGTCGCCATTGTCCACAAACCGGGGCACTGGCCAGGCAACACCCGCCCCGCCGTCATCGGCTCCGGTTTTAGGGAGTTGAATTGCACCATCGGTTGGCCGTATAGGAACAACCCAACCTGGCAGGTTATCGCACCCTATAACCGCAAGCCCCAGCACCACAACCAGACACAACGCTTTTGCAACTCTTTGCATACGCCCCCTTAAGATTTTTGATGATACTACAGAATTTTAAAAATGATTTTTTCTACAATAAATATTGACAGCTTCTTTGATAAGACCTCGCTTCAAGATGAGGCAAATATAAACCTGGGGCAGTTGTATGTCAATAAATAAGTTCCCCGCAAGATATGGGCAGTGCTTGTCCAGACAAAAATCAGTAGGGATGTGATTAAAAGGATGTGTGGGGAATTCTGGGGACCTCCTATCTGGGAAATGCCGAGTTGAATCCTGACTATTTTAACGCCCGGGCTGCCTTTGATAAACTGGTAAAAACCTATCCTAACAGCAAAAGGCGCCACACCTCTGAGCTGTTTATCAGGCTCATAGATGAACTCCAGTCCCTGAAAGCCATGAAGTCTCCCGAGGCTCTTAATAAGCTGCTCGGGGAAAATGAGCAGATGAAAAGGGACCTGGAGCGCCTGAAGCGGCTTGAAATTGAAGCTGAGCGGCGGGACCGGATGCTCAGGTGAGGATTTTGGTGAGCCTTTTAGAATGAGGTGTTCGGGACGGGGCTTGCGAGGCATTAAACCGGTCATTGTAAAAAGGGGGAAAGGGGAAAGGTGGGAGACCAAAGAAGAAAAACTATAGTGAACGACATATATAAGCAGACAAGGGCAGTGTCATTGCGAGCGTAGCGAAGCAATCTTCTGAGATTGCCACGTCGTCCCGTCGCAACGGGACTCCTCCTAAGAAACTTGTTCCGTTCATGAACAACTCAAAAACATTGTGCCGAGGGTTCATGCATAAAAGGAAAAGGGGACAGATTTATTTTTGTCCATCTTTAATCAGAATCTATCTCTGTTAGCAGGTATTTTCTCACAGCCTCAACAAAGCGCGTCGCTTTATTTAAAATCTCTTTTGCCTTCTCCAGTGATGCGTCTTCTATAATTTTGTAATCGGAGAGTTGACGGAGTTCGAATGCTTTGTGAAAGTCTTTGGAAAGTTCTTGAGGAAAGATGCCCTTCAAGACAAATTCTGTATCAAAGAGACTAATTGTTCCGGCATGTTTGGAAGGAACCTTGCCGATTTTTTGCAAAAGGGCAAGGGCAGCATAAAACATGGCATAATAGGATCGATTGATTATGCTTTGCGGACTACGGTTCCCATTCAGAAGAAATTTTGCGTCATCGAGAGCATTCCCGGCTTGTTCCAGCCGATAT
>CAIYCZ010000405.1 GCA_903924805.1 uncultured delta proteobacterium
GATGCTTTTGCAGCGCTCCAGTATTAACAGCGCTGGCGTTTTTTTTAAATCCTCGCGATTTTACAAGCCCCGGATCCCGGAGGATTCGGGGCTTTTTTTCTCCCAGTTGATTTATATAACGGTTTTATTATAATATTAGGTAGTAATCATAACGGGTGATAACAGCCTGCCATGAATCACGTGACTATCCCTGAGCACATCGAAAAATTTCTCCAGGAACATCCTGAGGTCCTGCAGCTGCTGGAAGACGAGAAAGCCCGGAACATGATTGCGCTCCTCTCCCGGGAGGATATCGAACGCATGGTGTATATCCTCGAAAACCCATGGATAGATGTCAAGAAGGCGATCAGGGTCTCTGACAGCATCATGAACATCTCCCCGGAGATTTCAGGCGATGAACTCCTCAACATTATGTGCAAGGACATCGCAGAGCTCACCAATGCCCAGTGCGCTACCTGCCGGACCTATGACCCGATAAAAAAAGTTATGGTTGCAAGCGGCAACTACAACTGGGGCGGTACCAGAACTGAGGAAATTCCCTACGAGCACTCAATTGCCGGCCAGGTGAGCAAAACGAAAAAACATTATATTGTGCCTGATATAAGCGCAGAGCCCCTGTACGCGGAAAAAGATAAACTCCTGTCGCTGGGCATCAACTCAATGCTTGCCCTGCCAATTCTTCTCATAGACTATGAAGGTACGGAAAAAAGGGAAGTCCTCATAGGAACCCTGCAGATATACTTTAAAGAGAGGAACAAACAATTTTCCCTGCAGCAGGTCAATCTGATTCAGAGCGTAGTCGGCCGGTTCAGCTATGTCCTGGCGCAGAAGAGAAGATTTGAGCTCCAGAAAAAGGCAAACATCCTCAGGGAAAGCCGCCAGGCGCTCCTGCAGATACTGAAACGCACGGAACCCCTTGACCAGGTCCTGAGCTTTCTGGTGGCAAAAATTGCTGAACTGATACAGGTCAACCGCTGCTCGCTCTTCTCCATTGAGAAAGATGCTGGCGGCGGAGCCTTTGCCATTCTGATTGCCGGCTATCCTCTGGAGCCGTTAGCCCATGGCTATGGGAGCACTCTTTCATTCAACGAGCACCTTGCGTTTCGTGAAGTGTTTGCAACCGGGGAGCCGCTGCTCATTGAAAATGCGCGCGATGACCCCCGCATGAGAGCAAGCTATGAGTTTTATCTGCACAAAAAAATCAAGAATGTCTATTTCGTGCCCATCAAGGATGAACAGGAGGTGGTAACGCACGTGCTGGTTCTTGACGGTGATGAATCAAAGCCGCTGGAACAGGAGGATATTTTTTTCTGCAACTCCCTCATTCAGGATATTGAGCTGTGCATACAGGCGTCTATCCGCTCCCAGGAGCGCCATGATTCTTTTAACCAGATGCTATCCTTTGGCGCCCTTGCCCGTTTGTACACCAAAAAACTCAGGACCGCTGATGTCACACCGGATGAGCTGAATGAGATGTATAAAAAACTTTCCAAAAGCATGCTTGCCGTTGAGGACATCATCACTGACAGCGTCCCGTTTGCCCAGATGGAACAGTTTGACCTTAATACGGTGATTCTTGAGCGGCTGGAGACCCTCTATTTCTATCCCCGGGTGAACGTTGAAACATATCATCTCGAGCGTGACCTGTTTATAACAGCAGATAAAAAAAAGGTTGGCAGGATTATCGGGAATCTCTTAAATAATGCCCA
>CAIYCZ010000406.1 GCA_903924805.1 uncultured delta proteobacterium
CATTGCGATCTCCTTTCTTTGTGCTGTATGTGTTTGTTTTCTGCAACCCACATATTAGCACGGGAAAGGAGATCCCTTTATCTTCCTTATCTGCTCTTCGTATGCATTCAATCAGCCACCTATTTAAACCACTCAAGTGCCGCTTCTTGTTACAAGCGTTGTTCCTTCCTTTCTACAACAGACTCGATTTGCAGATACCATACTATTTCCTTTCCACCACACGATACCTTTTTTAAGCCCACCCCCATCTATGCGCCCAACCGAAATTGATGACGCCGGCTTTAATATTTGGAGAGCAGAAGGTTTTAAGCAAATTAATGATAACATCATCCCCGCTAAAGGCTACCCGACGGTTGGTGCAGACTATGACTTTGTAGATGACATGGTGCTTAACAGGAAGACTTATTATTATCTGCTTGAAGATATTGACTTGAATGGTCTCAGCACTTTCCATGGGCCTGTGCAAGCAGTGCCAAGGAAAATATATGGTGGAGGGGACTAATGAACTGTGATCTGTAGTTATTTTAGAGCTTCTTTTTTTCTTTGGCGGTTTGTTTTAAAATTGGCAGCACAGCCTTATCTTTATCTCTTCCGACTTCTTCCTTTATGTCAATGAGGGATGCAAGTGACAATATATGAACGGTAAGATCATCTACTTTAAGTGTATCAGTATTTTTTATTAAGTCCCTGTAGCTGCGTTTATTGCCAATCGTGCCCAGCAGATCAAGTGGTCCGGCATTTGTCATAAGCAGTTGATGTCCCGGTGAGGCAATATGAGAAAGTTTTGGTTTTAGCTTACGTCCAGGCCGGTCACGATAATATGCCTCAAGCTCATCAAGTGCGGCTAAAAGTCGCTCAAGGTTATCTGCATCACGTGAATGAACTACATCAAGGTCAAACGTGGAAACCGGAGCGCCATGAAGAACAGCACAAACACCGCCAACAATGATAAACCCGACGTTGTGTTTGGAAAGGGTTCGGAGGATTTTAAAAAAATCATTATAAGGCGCGGGCACGGCGGAGCCTCGTTATAGACTGGATATTCTGCTGCAGGACATTAAGCCGCTGGGCAGGTGTCAAAGACAGCATCCACCGGATGAGCGTGAGATCAACACCGTCGCTGCTGAAAAGAGGAGTTTTTTTTGTTTTCTGCGGCTTGGAAGTTTTCATGGTTAGTAGCTATGGTCACAACAAAAGCGTATTATTCATGTGAGGGGCTGTGCTTAAAAAAAAGTATAGGAGAAAGCCCAGGGCATGTCAATGGAATATCACAAAGAAATTGGGGCCAGTCATCTGTTTAAACCACTCAAGCGCTGCTTCTTGTTACAAGCGTTGTTCCTTCCTTTCTGCAACAGACTCGATTTACAGATACCATACTATTTCCTTTCCACCACCCAATACCTTTCTTAAGCCTACCCCCATCTCTGATGATTCCCCGACATGCGTTTTTTGCACAGGAAAATTTTAGTGCAGAAAAGAATTGAAGCTTTACTTTTTTTTGAGAATATGGGATATTTTAGTATTGTAAAATTCTTAATATTGGAAACAAATACTCCTTTATACGTTGACAAAAAGCACAGATGTATTCTTTATGCGGGCGGCCCTTGAGCAGGCCCGTATTGCCCTGGAGAAGGGAGAAGTACCGGTAGGAGCTGTTCTCGTCAGCGCAGGTGAAATACGTGCCCGGGCCCACAACAGCCCCATCACATTACATGACCCTTCCGCTCATGCTGAAATTCTGGTGCTGCGCGAAGCCGGCCAGAAGCTTAAAAATTATCGCTTAATCAATACAGAGCTGTATGTAACCGTAGAGCCCTGTATTATGTGCATGGGGGCGCTGGTTCACGCCAGGGTACAGCGGCTCATTTTTGGCGCACTGGACCCAAGGGCGGGAGCCGCAGGCTCTGTATTCAACCTTACCGCTCATGAATTATTGAACCATGCCATGGAGGTGACCGCGGGGGTTCTTGAATCTGAATGCAGGGAGCTGATCCAGGACTTTTTTAAGAGCAGAAGAAAATCCGGAGCGCAATAGGCAGGCGCTATCCAGCTCTGGAACGGGAATGCGGGAGAGATGACCGAGCTGGCCGAAGGTGCACGACTGGAAATCGTGTGTACACCTAAAAGTGTACCGAGGGTTCGAATCCCTCTCTCTCCGCCACGATTATTCAGCATAGCTCATGACAGGCAAACCATTGATAGCCGGGTACTGAACAACGAAAGAGTTGTGAACCCCGCCAGGTCCGGAAGGAAGCAACGGCAGCAATGATTCCGTGTGTTGTGTGTATCCGGCTATCTCTTTATGACAGCGGCAGCATAAAGCCATTAATATAGTATATTAGAATAATATCATGCTCTATCAGGTATTAGCACGCAGATGCCGTCCCCAGACCTTTGCGGATGTCATCGGACAAAAACACGTCACGCAGACACTGACCAATGCAATTCAGCAGGAACGGATTGCCCATGCATACCTGTTTTCCGGTGAGCGGGGGGTCGGCAAAACCTCTGTTGCAAGAATTCTTGCAAAAGCCCTCAATTGCCTTCAGGGCCCCACAGCACAGCCCTGCAACCAGTGCCCGTCATGTCGGGAAATTACTGCCAGCGGTTCAATCGACGTGCACGAGATAGACGGGGCCTCAAATACCAGCGTGGATGATGTGCGCACCCTGCGCGAGAATGTGCGCTATCTGCCGTCACGTGACCGGTATAAAATTTATATTATTGATGAAGTCCACATGCTTTCAAAGCCGGCCTTTAATGCCCTCCTGAAAACCCTGGAAGAGCCGCCGCCGCATGTGATATTCATGTTTGCGACCACCGAGCCGGAAAAAATCCCGGATACCATTGTGTCGCGGTGTCTCAGGTTTGATTTTAAGAGGATACCCACAAAGGATATTATTTCCCACCTGGAGACCATGGTCGGCAACGAACATATCCGTATCAGCAGCAGGGGCCTTTTTTTGATTGCGCGGGCGTCTGAAGGCAGTATGAGAGACGCACAGAGCCTGCTCGATCGCATACTTTCCTATGGCAGGGACGAGGTGCGGGATGAAGATGTGGAGGAGCTGCTCGGTCGCGTTGACCGGGGCTGTCTGTAC
>CAIYCZ010000407.1 GCA_903924805.1 uncultured delta proteobacterium
CGTAGATAATCTGGACCTTCCCGGGCCTTACCAGTTTTTCGAGATCAATCGCTCGGTTGATCATACAATAACCTTACCATGAATATATGGATCGTCACTCCACATATTACGGTACTTCTTTGACAAAATCAAGGAGCCAGTAGTCAGAAGCCAGAATTCAGGAGTCAGAAGCCAGAATTCAGAATAAATTTTTTCTGAGTTCCTCCAGTTTCAGATTTTAAAAAGACAGAAGCATTATCTGCATTGGTCTGCGTTCATCTGGGGCCAAACAAATTCTACCCTCTTTTTTATCGTGCTACGCAGAGATCTGGTGCGCTTTTTCTAACGGCTGAACATTTTGCCAGTCTTTGGAATCGTGCGATGCATGCCATAAATCATAATTCTTCTGCAGGTTCTGCCAGAGTTCAGGTGTTGTCTTAAAAGCTCTGGATAAGCGCAATGCCATATCTGAAGTAATAGAACCTCGTTCATTTACAATCTTTGAGATGGTCTTGCGTGAAACACCAAGTATGCTTGCCAGATCCTTGATCGTTATGGATAATGGATCTAAATAATGGGTTTTTAATATGTGCCCAGGGTGTGTCGGCGGCCTTTTTCGTGCTCGCAGCATAGTTATACCTCTCTGATAATATTAGTGTATATGTTAGTGGTAATCTTCATAATCAACATCGTAGGCATCTCCTTCTTCGAATCCAAAGACTATACGCCAATTACCAGAAACTTTGACTGCCCATTTTCCCTTCATTTGACCTTTTAACGGGTGCAAATCTGAGCCTGGGTAGCTCATATCTTTAAGAGCATGAGCTGCGTCAAGACGATCTAATATGCCCGCTATTTTTTCTGCATGGCTGGGCTGAATGCCCTTTTTGCTACCATCATAAAAGAATTCTTCCAGCCCTTTGTGAGAAAATGATTTAATCACATTTATATCGTAACCTTCCTGGTTACATGTGTCAACCTTTTATTTTACCCTTTCTGTGGCTGTGTGTCCCTGCGTTCATCTGCGTCTAAAATTTAATGAGCAGGTTTAAAGATCAGCGTGCTCAACGGCGGCAGTGTTACCTTAATGGAGTGGGGACGGCCATGCCAGGGAATCTGCTCTGAATGCACACCGCCGCAGTTCCCCATATTGCTTCCCCAGTAGTCCGCAGAATCACTGTTTAACCGTTCCCGGTAAAATGCGGGCACCGGGACACCAATGCGGTAGTTGTGCCGCGGTACCGAAGTGAAGTTGCACACTATGACAAGGAAATCATCAGGGTCTTTTGCCTTGCGCAGAAACGAGATGACGCTGCAGTCAGAATCGCTGAAATCTATCCACTCAAATCCTTCGTGATGAAGATCAAGTTCATGGAGCGCCGGCTCTGAGCGGTACAGATGATTCAGGTCCCTGACAAACTGCTGCAGTTTCCGGTGCGGGCTGTAGGAGAGCAGGTGCCAGTCAAGGCTTGCGTTATGATCCCATTCAGCCCACTGGCCAAAGTCACTGCCCATGAACAAATGCTTTTTCCCGGGATGGCTAAACATATAGCCGTACAGAAGCCGCAGGTTGGCAAATTTCTGCCAGAG
The DNA here is from genome assembly GCA_903924805.1 of uncultured delta proteobacterium. GTDB lineage: Bacteria > Desulfobacterota > WTBG01 > CAIYCZ01 > CAIYCZ01 > CAIYCZ01. The sequence continues at coordinate 1,570 of CAIYCZ010000407.1, forward strand.
GACGCCGGGCATTTTACCCAGCAGCGATCCCTTGCCGTGCACCACCTCATCGTGAGAAAAGGGAAGAATAAAATTCTCATAAAAGGCATAGAGCAGGGAAAAAGTGAGCACATTGTGATGATACTTCCGGTGCACCGGTTCTTTTTTCATGTATTCAAGCGTGTCATGCATCCATCCCATATTCCACTTGAAACCAAAGCCAAGTCCCCCCAGATGTGTGGGCCGTGAAACACCCGGCCAGGCTGTGGATTCCTCAGCAATCATGAGCACCCCAGGGCAATAGCCATAGATAACCTCGTTGAGTTTTTTCAGAAACGCTATGGCCTCAAGGTTTTCCCTTCCCCCGTACTGGTTGGCAATCCACTGCCCATCAGCCCTGGAATAGTCAAGATACAGCATGGATGCAACAGCATCGACCCGCAGGCCGTCAAAATGATATTTTTCAAGCCAGAACAGCGCGCTTGAAATTAAAAAGTTGCTTACCTCGTTTCTTCCGTAATTGAATACCAGGGTCCCCCAGTCACGGTGCTCGCCCTTGCGGGTATCGGCGTGTTCATACAGGCAGGTCCCGTCAAACCATGCAAGTGCATAGGCATCCTTCGGGAAATGGGCAGGAACCCAGTCAAGTATGACGCCGATATGGTGCTGATGACACCGGTCTATGAAATACATTAAGTCCTCCGGGGTCCCGAACCGGGGAGTCGGGGAATAGTATCCGGTGACCTGGTACCCCCAGGAGGCATCATAGGGGTGGGATAAGATGGGCAGCAATTGAATGTGGGTGTATCCCATCTCTTCCACATACGCAATAAGCTTCGGGGCAAGCTCACGGTAGGTTAAAAACCGGTTGCCCTCCTCCGCTACCCGCATCCACGAACCCAGGTGAACCTCGTAGACGGATATGGGCTTCCTAAGATGGTCGGTACTGTCCCTCTGCTGCAGCCACGCGCTATCTTGCCATGCATAACTTTCAATAGTATATACAATTGAGGCAGTTTTGGGCCTTGTTTCAGCGTAAAAGGCATAGGGGTCTGCTTTAATAAGCAGAGACCCCTCTTGTGTCTTTATTTCATATTTATACAGTTCCCCGTCAGAAAGACCCGGTATGAACAGCTCCCATACCCCTGAACTGCCGCGCATCCTCATGGGGTGCCGGCGGCCATCCCAGCCGTTAAAGTCACCAATAACGCTCACCCGGAGCGCATTGGGTGCCCAGACCGCAAACAGCACCCCTGCCACCCCGGAAACAGTCATCGTATGTGCGCCCAGCTTGTCGTATATCTTATGGTTATTGCCCTCAGAAAAAAGGTGGATATCATAGTCAGACAGCACGGGCGGAAAGCAGTACGGGTCGGCAAAAGTTTTCACGTCACCGCCGTGCGTTTTGCATCTTATTCTGTATGAGAAAAAGGTGCTTTTCTTTTTGAACAGCGCTTCAAAAAATCCATCAGGATGGAGCTTCTTCAGGGCGACTTCCCGCGATGAATCATCAGGTACCAGCACGTATGCTTCCTGAGCTTCCGGGATAAATGCCCGTATCACCATGGCCTGTTTGCCATCAGCTTCAGCCTCATGCATGCCAAGCACGCTGAACGGATCCTGATGATCAGCAGAAATTATTTTTTGCATGTGATCCTGATAAATTTTAGTTTTCATACATGCGTTGAGGATTAGAGCGTTGGGGAGTTAGGGAATTAATAAAGTTACATCTCTTAACTATTACCCCCCACAACTTTTAACTTAACTCATACACTCTTTAACTTAAAAAAACAAGTGCCTGCAGCTTATACAGCAGCAGGCACTTTAAAAACATAATTAATGGACCGGCATCAGATAATCAGCCGGCAGCTCCCCTGGCTAACTTGAGCCGGTATTCTGCACGGACCAGCGCCTCTCGCGCCCGTTGCAGGTCAATGTACATATCCCGTGATATCAGCCTCTTCTTAGCCCGCTCCTGTGCAGCACGTGCACGGTCAACGTCAATCATCTCTTTTTTTTCAGCACTGCGCACTACAATGCTGACCCCTTCCAGGGAGACCATGATAAACCCGCTGCTCACAAAAATGACTGTTTCTTTTTTATTGATATCGCGGATTTTAAGGGTTCCGGTATTGGTTTTTGCGATAAGCGGCGCATGTCTGGGCAGCACCCCCATGCTGCTTCCCAGCCCCGATAAGAGCACCACCGATGCTACCTCTTGACTGATAAGCACCCGTTCCGGCGAAATAACATCAAGCTTGAAGCGGTCTTTTTCTTTCATTACTCATTCTTTGTCTGGAGTTTCTTTGCCTTCTCCAGAACCTCATCAATGGTTCCCGTCATATAGAACGCCTGCTCAGGGATGTCATCGTGTTTGCCGTCAATTATCTCCTTAAAACCGCGGATGGTCTCATTGATGGGAACATATTTCCCCGGTGTGCCGGTAAACGCCTCGGCAACAAAAAACGGCTGCGAAAGGAACCGCTGCATTTTTCGAGCGCGGGAAACCGTGAGCTTATCGTCATCAGACAGCTCTTCCATCCCGAGAATTGCAATAATATCCTGGAGTTCTTTATATTTCTGAAGAATTAGCTGCACATTACGGGCAACCTGATAATGATCCTCACCGACAATCAGGGGATCTAAAATGCGCGAGGTTGAGTCAAGCGGGTCAACCGCAGGGTATATGCCAAGCTCTGCCAGAGAGCGTGACAGAACGGTCGTTGCATCCAGGTGCGAGAATGTTGTCGCAGGAGCCGGGTCAGTCAGGTCATCAGCCGGGACATAGATGGCCTGAATGGAAGTAATTGAGCCTTTTGTGGTTGAGGTAATGCGCTCCTGAAGCTCTCCCATCTCATTGGCAAGCGTGGGCTGATAGCCGACGGCAGAGGGCATGCGCCCCAGCAGAGCTGAAACTTCCGAGCCTGCCTGGGTAAAGCGGAATATATTATCGATAAAGAGCAGCACGTCCATGCCCCGCTCATCCCTGAAATACTCTGCAACCGATAAAGCCGAAAGCCCTACCCGGAGCCGTGCTCCCGGCGGTTCGTTCATCTGCCCGAAAATCATGGCGGTCTTGGCGATAACGCCGGACTCCTTCATTTCCAGCCACAGGTCATTGCCTTCGCGGGTTCGCTCACCCACGCCGGCAAACACCGATATACCGCCATGCTGGGTGGCGATGTTGCGGATAAGCTCCATGATGAGAACCGTTTTGCCGACGCCGGCGCCGCCAAACAGGCCGACCTTTCCTCCCTTGGCATAGGGAGCCAGAAGATCTACGACTTTCAATCCGGTTTCAAAAACCTCTGCAGAAGTCTTCTGTTCTGCGAGCGTTGGGGGCGGCCGGTGAATTGAGTAGCGTTTATCATATTTCACGTCTCCCAGTTCGTCAATGGGCTCACCCAGAAGGTTAAAGACCCGTCCCAGGGTCCCTTCCCCTACCGGCACGGTGATGGGAGCACCCGTATCAAGGGCATCCATGCCTCTCACCAAGCCATCCGTTGATGCCATGGCAACGGTGCGCACAACATTATCTCCCAGGTGCTGCGCTACCTCGAGGGTGAGATCCCTGCCTGCTTCCCGGTCCTGTATCTTAATTGCGTTAAAGATTGCGGGAAGGTTTTCAGCAAGGAACCGAATGTCCACAACAGGACCAATCACTTGTACAATTTTTCCGATATTCAATGCAGTATCTCCCTCATTAGTAATCCGCATTCGGACTTATCCCTTCATCGCTTCAACACCGCCGATAATATCTATCAGCTCTCTGGTAATGCTGGCCTGCCGCGCCTTGTTGAAGGTCAGGGTAAGATTTTTAATCATCTCATCGGCGTTATCGGTAGCATTGCGCATGGAAACCATTCTGGCAGCCTGTTCGCTGGTTACTGATTCTATCAGGCAATGGTAAATCTGCGTCTCAATATATTGCGGGATCAGGGATAGCGCAAGCTCCTGAAACGACGGCTCCATGATAAAATCAATTTCTCCCTTGATCAGGTGCTTCTTTTCCTCTTCGCTCAGGGGAGATAAGGGGAGCAGCTTAACGTGGGTCGGCACGTGGCGCAATACATTTATAAACTGGGTATAGTAAAGGTGAACCCCGTCAATTTTTTGCGCGTTGAACCCCTCGGTAAGGAGCGTATTAATGGTGCGCAGATCAGATGCAAGTGTTGAACCCCACGGTACAGGGAAAAACTGTTCAATAGCGTATCCCCTGCGCACCAGGGTATCATACCCCTTTTTCCCGACAGCAATAATGGAAACCTGTTTTCCCTTCTGCTCCTCAAGAAACTGCAGCACTGAATTAATCATGTTAATATTAAAGGTGCCGCACAGCCCCCGATCAGAGGTAATAACAATGAGCAGCAGGCGGCTGCCCTCTTTAGTGCTGAACACCGGATGATCCACAGCAACAGCCATTTCCGAGGAGCGGATGATCCGCATCAGGGTTCCCAGGCGGTTCACATAGGGCCGGGAGTTTTCAGCAAGCGTCCGTACCCGGTTGAGTTTTACCGCAGCAACCATCTCCATTGCCCGGGTGATCTGCTGGGTTGATTTTATTCCCTTGATCCGCCTGAGGATTTCTCTGGTTGATTGTGGCATAGCCGTCTGTCTCTATTTAAATTCCTTCTTAAATTCCACAACCGCCTGCTTAAGCCCGTCAGAGACTTCAGTGGTCAGCTCTTTTGCGGTTCTCAAGGTTTCATACAGCCGGGGATATTTTTCATCGATACGTTTTAAAAAGCCCCGCTCAAAATCTTTGACCCTGGCAATCGGCACATCATCAAGAAACCCCTGGCCGGCAACATATATAATGCTCACCTGCTGTTCTGCCGGATAGGGATTATACTGGGGCTGCTTGAGAATTTCTACCAGCCGTTCGCCACGGCTTAACTGGGCCTGGGTTGTCTTGTCCAGTTCCGAACCAAATTTGGTAAAGGCAGCAAGCTCGCGGTATTGTGCCAGGTCCAGACGGAGAGACCCCGCCACTTTTTTCATGGCTTTGTTCTGGGCATTGCCGCCGACGCGGGAAACAGAAAGTCCGGCGTTGACCGCCGGCCGTATGCCGGCATAAAACAAATCGCTTTCCAGATAGATCTGGCCGTCGGTGATGGAGATAACATTGGTGGGGATGTAGGCGGAAAAATCCCCTGCCTGGGTTTCCACAATGGGAAGCGCTGTTAAAGAGCCGCTGCCCAGTTCATTACACAGCTTCGCAGCCCGTTCCAGGAGCCGCGAGTGCAGGTTGAATATGTCTCCGGGAAAAGCCTCCCGTCCTGGAGGACGCCGGAGGAGCAGCGAGACCTGTCTATAGGCCACCGCATGTTTCCACAGGTCATCATAGATAACCAGGGCATGCCGTCCGCTGTCGCGGAACGCTTCGCCCATTGCGCAACCGGCATACGGGGCTATATACTGCATGGGAGCCGGGTCACTGGCACTGGCAGCCACGATAATGGTGTAGTCCAGGGCACCATACTTTTGCAGGGTCTCCATGACGTGGACAACGGTTGATTGTTTCTGCCCGATTGCCACGTAGATACAATAAACAGGGTTGCCTGCTTTATACTCTGATTTCTGATTTATGATGGTATCAATGCAAATGGCAGTTTTGCCGGTCTGGCGGTCACCAATAATAAGCTCCCGCTGCCCGCGGCCGATAGGGATCATTGAATCAATAGCCTTGATTCCTGTCTGGAGGGGCTCTTTTACCGGCTGCCGCTTAACGACATTTGGTGCAGGGCCTTCGATGGGACGTCTTTTTTCGGCAAGTATCGGTCCTTTTCCATCAAGGGGCTCTCCCAGTGCATTGACCACGCGACCGAGCAGGGCATCCCCCACCGGAACCGATATAACCTGGCCGGTACACTTGACGATATCTCCTTCTTTTACCTCGCTTGCATCGCCAAGAAGTATCGCGCCGACCGTATCCTCTTCCAGATTGAGCGCGATCCCGTAGACCCCGTGGGGAAACTCCAGGAGCTCTGATGCCTTACATTTATCCAGCCCGTAGATGCGTGCCACGCAGTCTCCCACCTGGAGGACCGTGCCCACGTTCTCCATCTTCAGCTCTTCTTTATATCCTTCAATTTCCTTGCGGATAATTGAGGTAATTTCTTCTGCCCGCAGTTCCAAAACGATCAACTCCTTTACAAATAGATAAAATTATTACCGGCGAATGCCGGGTAATAAAAGTTGATTAGCTTAGGGTAGCCTCTAACAGGTATTTCTGGAGGCTGGCAAGCCTTCCCTGGATGCTGCCATCCAGAACATCATTACCGATAAAGACCTGAAGCCCGCCAAGTATCGTTTTATCCACCTCCAGTTGAAACTCAACCCTGCGATCCAATTTCTTCTCAAGGGCTGCCTTTAAGGTTTTCATCTGTCGTTCAGGCAGATCAAAAGCACTGCGCACCTGCGCTTTTACCATCCCCCGGAGTTTGTCCGCTTGCATGGTATACTCTTCAAGCACAACGGTGAGGATCTGTTCGCGCTTTTTTTCGATGAGAAAATCTAAAAAGTTTTTAACCGCCGGAGAAACCCGGTTGCCAAAAATATCATCGATCACCTTTTTTTTCCGCAGCCGGGAGATCTTGGGATGCAGTAAAAGATTCATGAGGTCCGCATTATCCCTGAGCAGGCGGTCAACATCTTGAAGTTCCCGCTCCACCTCCTCGATCCTGCCCTGCTCAGCCGCTACATCCAGAAGGGCTTTAATGTAGCGATTGCTTATCCTTCTGTGGATCAAGAATGTCCTCCCCCTATTTCTCCGATAATCTCATCGGCGAGCTTTTCAGCAGTTGGCCGGTCGAGAGTTTTTTCAATCATTCTGGAGGTGAGCAGTATGGAAAGCTTCACCACTTCTGCGCGAATCTCGGCAATGGCTTTTTTCTTTTCCTGCTCAAGCTCAGCAAGCCTCTTTTCCCGTAACTGCTCGGCTTCCCGGCGGGTCTTTTCGAGTATTTCCTGCCCGGCCTGTGTTGCCTTTTTGGTTGCTTCCTGAATTACTGAATCAGCCTTTTCCTGGATTTCCTGAAGCTGTTTCTCATACTGGGCCTTGAGCTGCCGCACGTCTTCCCGGGTTTTTTCATTCTGCTCATAGGCTCTTTTGATCTCATCCCCGCGTTCCTTGATCATGCCGGTGATGCGGCCAAAAAGATATTTTTTCAATATCCAGAAGAGTATCAGAAAACCAACAATCTGGACAATCAGGGGCTTAAATTTCAGTCCAAGCGCTGCGAGTGCATCCATAGGAAGTTTCTTTATTCAAAAATATTCAACCGCCAATTTTCTTAAGCACATCGACAATCTCTGCTGCATTGGGTAATTTACCCAGCAGGAGAATACCGATCACCAGACTGTAAATGGTAAGTGCCTCGATCAGGGCCGCACCAATAATAAGGGTGGTGCGCAGCTCGCCTGATGATTCAGGCTGTCGGGCAGTACCTTCAAGAGCTGAGGAAGTTGCTTTACCTAACCCAGCTCCACCTCCGAGGGCTGCTAAACCAACAGCTAACCCGATAGATAAACCAATGAGTCCTAAATACCACATTACACTGTCCTCCTTTGTTAGTTGTTTATCCCAAAACAGTAATTTAATGTATAGGTACAGAGCGCCTAAGGGGTAGTTCCGTTAGCGGCTCACGCAGGCACCGGGTACCTACCACCCTTACCGTGCTGTTATGTGCATTGCTAATGCCCGTGTTCCTCACCCTCCAATGCGCCGATTGCCGAACCGATATAAATAGACGAGAGCAGGGTAAAAACAACCGCCTGCACGGTGCTGAAGAGAAGAGCCAGAATCATCATGACCACCTGAAAGGGGATGGGGATGATGCCCAGGATCAAGGGACTCAGCACTA